>NZ_JBEZNQ010000025.1:0-103586 GCF_040653315.1 Streptomyces sp. NPDC047981
CGCCAGGACGATCCCGGCGGCCAGCAGGACGAAGGTGATCCGACGGCGGCGCAGCGCGCGGCTCTTGTCGGTCAGCACGACCATGGCACAGCCGAGGAAGAGGAACGCGACCTCCTGACGGGTCAGGAACATCATGTCCGTGAAGAACGTCGGAAAGATCATGAACAGGACGGCCGAAAGGACCGCCACGAACGGGGGCGCCACGTTGCGCACCGACCGGTGGACGAGCACCGGTGCGAGGGCGAAGAGGAGCGGCAGAACGGCCTTGAAGACGTACGGGCCGGGAATGTCGGTCAGCCGGACCCACGATGTCGGCAGCAGGGTGATGCTCAGGCACGCGTTGTACGGGTCGACGAACGCGGCCATGTCCCAGTGGCTCTGGGCCTCCGTCAGCCCGAAGGCCTCGTACTCGCGCTGGATGTCGTGGCCGGTGATGTACCAGCCGCGCAGCGAGCTGAGCAGGAGCAGTCCGGAGGCGGCGAAGAAGAGGCCGACCCCCACGACGGACGAGGAGTAGCGCCGGTACCTGGTCATCAGGAGCGCCAGGAGAACCCCGATGGTGACCAGCGCGGCGATGCTGACGCCGGAGCCCAGCCGGTTGTTCAGCCGTATCGGCCCCGCGACGGAGAGCGTGAGCGCGAGCGCGCCCAGGACCGTCACTGTGGCGAGGCCCGCCGGCAGGCCCTCCGCGCGGATCCGCTGCCACCACGCGGGAGCGGCCGGGTCCTTGGCCGGAGGGTCCGCCGAGGCCGCGACGGCCGCGACGGCCAGGGCCGAGGCGATGGCGAGCGCGGGGCGGCCGAGGGGCCCGTCCACTCCGACGAGCGGAAGGGCCGAGTTGACCGCCAGCGCCACGACGAGGGAGGTGAGGAGGGCCAGACCGCCGGCCAGCAGCACGCGACCGTCCCGCGTCGACACGATGCGGGAGGCGGGCCCGTACCACACCACGGTCGGCGCGCCGAGGAGGAGCCACACACCGGCCAGGGTCGGCAGCGGGGCGAGAACGGCGGGCAGGAGTTCGACGACGACGGCCAGGGCGCTCGCCGCGAGGACGACCCGGCGGGCGGCGACGCGCCGGCCGATCCGGCCCGCCACCCCCTCCGCCGACGCGGCGGCTGTCGCGGGGGCTCGTCGAGTCCGGTTCCCGGTCATCGCCGCACCTGCCCGGGGAGGTCGCGGTTGGACAGGTATCCGACCCCGGGTCGACCCGAGATGTGGGCGAGCACCCGCTCCAGGCGGTGCCAGTCGCGGTGCGCCTCCACCTCCCAGCTGTGGCCCCAGAGGTGGAACACACCACCCCGTTCGAGGCAGAGGTCGAACCACCGGAGAGCGAGGTCGTCCCACCGGAGGTACAGCCCGGCGGCCGTCCACGGCCGCAGCCGCGCCAGCCGGAGGGCGACCGGTCCGTCGACGCGGTGGGCGTAGGCATGGACCGTCGTGGGCAGTTCCAGGGGTGGACCCGCGGCGAGCGAGTTGCGGCGCACGGTGCGCGCGCGCCGGAAGCCCATCGCGCGGGCGGAGGCGACGTGGGCGGAGGTGTATTCGCCGCGCGGATAGCAGAAGCTGGTGACCGCCGTGCCCACCGTCCCCTCCAGTTCCTCCTTGCCGGCCCGCATCTCGTCCGCGGCCGCGCTGTCCGTCAGCATCGGCAGCCGCCGGTGCGTCAGCGTGTGCCCGCCGATCTCGAACCGCTCGGCCAGCTCGCGAACCCCGGCCGGGGACAGCCGGTCCCGGGCGGCGATCTCGACGTTGTGCGGCGCGATGTAGAACGTGCCGGCGATGCCGTACCGGTCGAGCAGCCCGCCGAGGCGGTCGTCGAGCCGGTGCCCGTCGTCCCAGCTGGTCGTCACCACGACACGGGAGTGCACGCGTGTCCCTTCGGTCATGGCGTGCTCCCCGGTGCCGGGGCGCCCTCGGCGGGCAGCCGGTAGTGCAGACTCTGACCGCTGTCCAGCAGCGCGACCCGCACGATGACGGACCCGTCCTGGAGCGGCAGCCGGGAGACGGCCGACGCGGGAGCGTCGGGGCCCGGCGTGAGGGCTGTCGTGGTCGACGCCGTGGTTCGGCCGTCGGACGCTTCGACCGAGACCCGCAGGTGGTGCGTTCGCTCACCGGGCCCGCTGTCGTCCACGGAGACCGGGACGAGCACCGAGTCTCCCCGCACGACCGGGTCGCGGGTGAAGTACAGCTCGGTGTACGCGGCCGGAACCGGGGAGAAGGACTGCTTCAGTTCCTTGCGGATCGCGGGTGTGGCCAACGCGACCGTGACGGCCACCGCGACCGCGAGGAGGACGAGGACCGTCCTGCGCAGCCGGGGCGACCCGTGCCGCGGGCGCGGGCGGGGGCGCAGTCGGCGCACCGAGCGTCGGCAGACTTCCGACGCCTCGGTCCATGCGAGCTTGGCAACCGACGGACTGCTCATCGCAGGTCACTCCGTGGGAACACCCGTAGCGGGCGCTCGGACGCTTGGAGACGCTTTCGGCGCACACGCGCGAACACACAGCCCCGAGCACGCAAGGCGCATACGACCTCCCGTTCGGGGTGTCCCCCCGGAACGGACGGCATCCGGTGTAAGATGACTTCGTCTATTTACGCCGTATACGTCCATACTCTTCCCTCTCCCGGTCGGAGTCAAGACGGAGGAACGTCCATGGCACAGGACTCGGCAGCAGGCCCCGCCCGCCGGGCGGGCGACCACGGGCGCCGCGGCCGGCTCAGCCGGGAGGTCGTGCTGGCGGCGGCCCTGGAACTCGTCGACCGGGAGGGCCTGTCCGCACTGAGCATGCGGCGGCTCGGCGCCGAACTCGGCGTGGAGGCCATGGCCCTGTACCGCTACGCCAACGGCAAGGACGCGCTCCTCGACGGGCTGGTCGAGGCCCTCCACCTGGAGTTGGAGCTCCAACTCGACGAGGGGCGGGCCGCCCCGGACGCCGACTGGCGAGCCGGCCTGCACCGGATCGCGGTGCACACCTACGAGGTGTGCCTCGGGCACCCCCATGTGGTGCCCCTGCTGGCCACCCGGATGTTGGCGGTGCCTCTGGCGCAACGGCCGCTCGCGGTGCTCAGGAGTCACGAGCGCATCCTCGCCCTGCTCGGGACGGCGGAACTCGGCCCGGCCCGGACCGCGGCCGCCTTCCGTGCCGTCACGGCCTGGATCCTCGGGTACGTGTCCGTGGAGCTGGGGCCCATGGTGGACAACCCCGCGGAAACCGATCCCTCGTTCCGGCTCGGCCTGCACCGCATGCCGGCCCAGGAACTCCCCACCCTGCGGGGGATCACCCCCGTACTCGCCGAGCGGGGCGGTCGCGCGGGTCTCGTCGTGGGCCTGGACGCCCTGCTCGACCGCTTCACGGCAGAGGACGTGTAGCGGGACCTCACGGCCGAGGAGGTGCAGCGGGGCCCGCGTTCACGCGGTGCCGCGGTCGCCGAGCGCCCCGGACGGCCGCGCCGGGCCTCCCGGCGGGCAGGGCGGCGGTGGACGTGCCCTGGCGGCGGAACCGGTGCACGAAGAGCTGGCAGAGGTTCGCCGTGCCGTCGTGCAGGGCGTGCAGCTTCACTTCGCCCCCGCGCACGCGGTACGTGATCGGGACCTCCAGGCAACGGCACCCCGCGAGCGTCGCCGCGTTCTTGATCTCCTGGGAGAACGCCATGCCCGTCGACCGGACGTCGAGGCTCTGCCAGACGTAGCGGCGGAACACCCACATGCCCGACTGCGAGTCGTGCAGTCCGTTGTGGAACAGCAGACGGCTCACCGTGCTCAGCACGTGGTTGCCCATCGCGTGGGTCGGATGCATCGCCTCGCGGTTGCCGGGGACGAGCCGGTCCGTCGTCAGGAACTCCACGTCCAGGGCGTCCAGGACCGTGAGCAGCCCCGGCAGCGCGTCGAACGGGTAGGTGCAGTCGGCGTCACCGGTGGCGATCACGTCCCCCCGCGCCGCAGCGAACCCCGCGTGGTAGGCGTTGCCGTAACCCCGCTGGGGCTGGGGGACCACGCGCGCCCCGAGCGAACGGGCGACATCCCCCGTGCCGTCGGTGGACGCGTTGTCCACCACGACCAATTCCGTCTCCCAACCCGCTTCCGCCAACTCCGCCACGGGGACGGTGGCGATCACAGCGGGCAGATTGGACGCCTCGTTGTAGGCGGGCATGACGACCGACAGGCTGCTCATCGCAGGTCACTCCGTGGGGAACACCCTCAGCGGGTTCTGGGGGAGCGTCGGAAATCTCCGCTGTAGACACACAACGTCGATTTACGACGTATACGTACACCTTGCGCCCTTCGGTGCCCGGCGTCAAGAGCAGCTCGGCGGGCGGGCCGGTGCCGTCCCGGTGACGGGGCACGGCCCGGCGGCCTCAGGTCAGCAACTCCCGGTACAGGGACCCGTACTGGGCCGCGAACCGCTCGGGTCCGAAGGACTCCTCCACGGTCGCCCGGCCGCGCTCCGCGAGCATGTCCCAGACCCGCGGCTGTTCGAGCAGCCAGGCCAGCTGCTGCCCGGTCCTGCGGGCATCACCGGCGGGAGCGCGCAGCACCGAGTCCCCGAACTCGGCGAACTGCGGAAGGTCGCTCAGAATGGCCGGCCGCCCGGTTGCCAGCGCCTGCAGGATGATGAGCGGGATGTCTGCCTTGCCACCGGTCACCGGCGGCGGGAAGAGCAGGACGTGCGCCGAGGCCAGCAGGGCGCGCATGTCGTCGACGAAGCCGCGCACGTCCACGTCGGTCAGACCCCCGGCCCCGGCTCGCTCCCTCAACTCCTCACGCAGCGTGGCCGTGTTCTGCCCCGGCCGCCCGCGCATGGCCAGGACAAGCCGGAACACCGCCCCGGACCGCGCCGCCTCCGCCGCCGCCTCGACGGCGGTCACGGCGCCGCCCCCCGGATCGAGACGGCCGGCGAAGAGGACGGTCGGCACACCCTCGGGGCGGGGAAGGAAGGGCCACTCGCTCAGCCGGATCATCGGCGGGATCACCCGCACGTCGCCGAAGTTCGCGGCACGCAGCCGCCTGGCCAGCGACTCCGACTGCGCGACCGTCGTCCCCAGCGGCCGGGTCCTCGCGAGCAGTCGCGCCTCCAGCACACCCGGCACGGTGTGGACGACCGGGCGCGCCCCCAGCATCAGGGGGCGCAGCCAGGAGAAGGCGGGGAAGGCGTGCCCGATCGTCAGGAACGCGTGGACGAGATCGGCGCGGCGGGCCGCGACACCCCCGGCGAGCGCGGCCTGCAGACGGACCGGAGCGTGCGGCGCGCCGTCCGGGGACCAGAGGCGGATCGCCCGGCCGACGGACGGCGGCGGCAGCCCGCGCCGCGCGGGCCACTGGGAGAACCAGAGGAACTCGATGTCGGGCAGGGCTCCGAGCACGTCCCTGGCCAGCGTCACGTCCGAACCGTCCGCACCGTCCAGCGGGCTGCCGGTCAGAAGGAGGACACGGGGCGGCCGTGCGCTGACGGTCATGAGCCACATCCGGGGTCGGCCGCCTGGTCCGTACCGGCCGACGGCGGGATCCGGTCAGGGGCTGGTGTCCCCCGCGTCGCCCCCTCGGAGGCGCGGGGCGGCTCGCCGATCGCGGTCGGCCGGCCCGGGCGCGACGACAGCACGACCGGCGGGTGGCTCGGCGCGATCGCGGTGGTCAGTGGGTCGTCGGCCATGCCCTGCCCCTCCTCTCCTTCCTCGGCCGTCGCCCGTGGACGGAACCGTCCACCAGACGACGCGTCAGGTCCAGGTATCGGCCCGTCATCTCGTCCCAGGTGTAGTGCTGCGCCGCCTGCCCGGCCTGCCGCCCGAGCGCGCGCCGGGCCCGCTCGTCGGCGGCCAGCATCCGCATCCGGTCGCCCAGCGCGGCGACGTCGAACGGCGGCACGGCGATATCGCCCCCGTCGCGCATCCACCGCAGAGCGGGCAGATCGAAGTGCACGACCGGCTTCCCGTACGACATGCCTTCGAGCGCCACCAGGCCGAAGGTCTCGTGGCGCGACGGCATGACCAGGAACGCACAGCTGCGTAGAAGATCCCGTTTGAGCGCCTCCCCGGCGTACCCCACCCAGCGGACGCTGCCCGGGTGCGCGGCGAGCAGCGCCGCCAGCTTGCGTTCCTCCGCCTGCGTACCGCTGCCCGCGAGCACCAGCGGCAGCGGAGGACGGCTCCGCCAGTACGCCTCCAGGAGCAGGTCGAGCCCCTTGATCCAGGTGTCGATCCGCCCCAGGCAGAGGATGTGGTCGCCGGTGCCGATCCGGGCGTCGTCGATCTGCCGCTGCTCGACGCCGTTGGCGACGACCTGGACGTCCGCCCGGGGGCTGAGTCGTCGCACGGCGGAGGCGTCGGCCTCGTTCATCACCACGATGTGCCGATAGCAGCGCAGCCGTGCCTTCTCCACCAGGAAGAACGGGAGGTGGTAGCGGCGCCCCAGCGCCTCGGCGCTGCGGCCCTGGTCGATCCCGACCACCGGCGCGCGCGAGAACAACGGCAGGAAGCTCGTCGAGAACGGGGGCGTGAGGCTCTCCAGCCACGCGTCGTGGGGAAGCCTGCGGGCCATGAAGGGGAGCATCGTCACGAAGAGCAGCTGCCCGGCGCGCGGACCGGTCCGGCGGACCGGGAGGCGGACGTAACGGATGCCGTCGTCGTGGAGAGAGCCGGCGCGCCTGCCGGCCGTCACGACGGTCACGTCGAACTCCTCCGACAGGCGCCGGGCGACCTTCTCGACCGCCAGAGCCCCACCGCCTCCGTGTTCGGCGCCGGCCGCGTCGTCGTAGACCGAGACGACGACCCGCTTCCGCCGCGCCGGGTGCGTGCCCTCACCACCGTCCGGGAGGCGCCGCGTCCGGAGCGTGCCGAGCACCTGCTCCAGTGCCTCGGCCGCGACCCGCGCCGGAGTATGCCCGCCGTCGAGCCGGGCCACCCGGGGCAGGCGGGTGGCCCAGTCGCGGTACCGGGCCCACCGGAGAGCCGGCAGCCCGGCCGCACGGTCCCGGCCACGCCCGCGCGATGCGACGGGAGCGGCTTCCACCAGCAGGGTCAGGTCGTAGTGGTGGACGAGCCGGGCGAATCGGTCGGAAGCCAGATGCCCGGGCGGGAAGCCGAACGCGACCAGCTCGTCCAGCGGTCCGCCGTCCGTCAGGACGACGGCCGGACGCCCCCGGGCGTGTGCCGACAGGGCGCGCCGTGTGGCACGCGTCCGTACGGACAGGTCGCAGGAGTCGAGCAGGGCATGGGCGCGGCGCGCCCACGATCCCCGGCGCGGGGGACCGTCAGGGCGCCGTGCGGTCTCCTCCTCATCCCTCATCCGCGGAGGAGAGTCGAACCGGCGGCGCGGGAAGCGGCCGTCGCAGGAGAGCGTCCTCACCTCGAAGCCGTGCTGTCGCAGCAGCTCGGCCAGGCGCCGGACCAGCGAGGACCTGCCCGCGCCCGCGGGGCCGGACACCGCGATCAGGAGAGGCCGCGCCGTGTTCATGACGTGCGCCTCCGCAGTCGCCCGGTCACCACGAGCGGCACTCGCAGAGCGACCTCGCGGGCCGCGGTGGAGGCCCGCCCACGGGTCAGCAGGTGTCCGGCGTGCTCCATTCCGGTGCGCAGCGAGGTCGCGACGGGCAGCGGCAGGGGGAGTTGGACGAACTCGCCCCGGTCCAGCGCGGCCATCGTCCGGGTCGCGAGGTCCAGGGCCCGGTCCGCACCTGTGGACCAGCCCTCCCGGGCGGTCTGGGCGCGTGCCTCGGCCACGACCTCGGGCGCCAGCAGTTCGCGCAGCGCGAGGAGTTCGGACAGGTCGAGCGACTGGTCGCGGAACAACCCCCGGGCCAGCCGGATCCGCAGCCGGTCGGCGGGGCAGGGGACCAGCCAGGCGCGGCCGTCGTGGTCGGGGACGGCATGGGCGAAGAGGCGGCCCGTCGCCATGACCGAGACGCCGCGCCAGGCGACCGATGTGTGCAGCTGGGCGGAGGGGCCGTCGGCCGGTTCCAGGGCCACGGAGGTGGACCGCTCCAGCCAGTGCGCCGACCGCTCCACGTACCAGCCGCTCAACGCCTTCTGGGCGGCCTTCCAGCACTCCGTGGGGACGACCAGGTCGAAGTCTCCGTGGACGACGTCCCCGGACAGGTCGGCCCTGATGAGCACCGCGGGGATGTCCGCGGCGCCCAGCCGGTCCGTCGACTGGACGAGGTTGCGCCGGAAGCGGCGCGCGGCGTCGCTCACCGCGTCGAGCGTCGTGGCCAGTTGACGCGGGTAGGCCCGAGCGAGTCGGCCCTCCACCCGGTTGCCCCGGGCGAAGGCCAGGGCGGCCAGCAGCTCCTCGTCGGACGCGGGCCGCACGTCGTCCCGCCAGACGGCGTCGACGAGCAGGCGGAGGGAGGGTTCGGTGTTCTGGTCGGTACCCCGGCCGAGACCCGGCGCGTCCGGCCCTGTCCGGCGCGACCGGGTCCCGACCGGGAGCCCGGGCCCGGCGGCGCGTTGCGGGGCGGCGCGTCCGGCGGACCCCTGTCGGCCCGCCTCGCGGATGAGCAGGACGCCCAGAGCGACCACCGTCCCGCACATCCCGCCGATCGCCGCCCCCGGCACGCCGCCGGGGGCCCAGCCGACGACCGTCGGCCCGGACACCTGCGAGAGCGGACCGGCGAGCAGTCCGGCGAGCAGCGCAGGCGGCACCCCGAAGGCGCGCGACACCTGCGCGAAGGTCGCCAGGAGTCCCAGCGCGCCGAGGGAGAGCCCGGCGAGCGCCGTGTCCGCTCCGAGCGTGCCCGGCTTCGCGTACCCGTACGGGAGGGCGCCGACGGTCGTCATGGCCACACCCCCCGCGGAGGGCTCGGCGTGCCGACGAGTGCGTCCCGGCCGCCGGCGAGCGAGACGGTCGCCTCGCGCACGTCGAGCTTCCTCAGGGCCTCCGGCGCCCGCACCTCGTCACTGCCGTGCGGCAGCGGCCGGAAGCTGTCCCCGCCCTGGTCCCGGGCGGGGGGCCGGCACGTCTGATGCCCGGGTCGCTGCTCGTGCTCCGACCCGGGCAGGGCGCGTGTCGTCGGTGCCGCGGGCCGCATGGGGACCAAGGGGCCGCGGTGGCCCGCGCGTTCGGGGTGTCCGGCGGGTTCCGATGGTGAGCCGTGTGAGCCGCTGCCGCGTCGGTTCCGCGCCGCGCGGGCGCGGACGGTACGGGAACGCCGGCGTCGGGCGGTCGTCCGCGGGCGGCGCGGGACGGAGCGGCAGGTGCGGACCGCGGGCAGGAACCGGTCGGTCGCACGCCGTCCCGGATGGGCCGTCGGGTGGCGGGCAGGGACGTGCGAGCCGCGGCGCCTGGACCCGGCCGTGGGCCAGTCGGTCACCCGCCGCAGTGGATGCGGACCGGGTGCCGCCGGCGTTCGACTGACGCGCTCTGCGGTCACGACGTACTACTTCCGACCACCGACCCTCGCGAGGGTCCGGGTCTCACGTACGGAGAAAAATGCCTGACTTCAACCGTTAGCATCCGATATCTGATCCGTCAAGCGGGGATGCGCGCCCTTGGCGCCCTCCGTGCGCTCCGTGCGCTCGGCGCCCGTGTGCCTGGCGCGCCGTGTCCGGGGCGCGAGCCGGAGCAGGGCGTTGTGCGGGCGTTCGTCGAGCAGCCCGCCAAGGATGCGGGCCCCGTCACGGACCGTGCGGGGGTGCGACGGGCCGTGGTGGCCGGGCCGTTCGACGCTGGGCACCTCGGCGACGCGCAGCCCGTAGTGCAGGGCGTGGGTGACGAGTTCTGCGCCCAGTTCGACGCCGTCCTCCCGCAGGTCGAGGAGGTCGACGAAGCCCCTGCGGAAGGCGCAGAAGCCGTACCAGAGGTCGGTGAGCCGTTGACCGTACAGCCGTCGGGCCACGCGGAGCAGCGCGCCGTGTCCGGCCCGGCGCAGCAGCGGATAGTCGGCGCTGCCGCCGCCCGCGATGAAGCGCGAGCCCTTGACGAAGTCGTATCCGCTGTCGAGGTAGTGCAGGTAGTGCGGGATCTCCTGCGGCGCCATGCTGCCGTCCGCGCCCATCAGCACGATCAGGTCTCCGGTGGCGGCGATCAGGCCCGCGTGCGGGATGTCGCCCGCCTCGCAGTTCCACGGTCCGAGCGCGCGCACGGTCACGGAGCCGGCGCTCCCCCCGGGTGCCGTGTGCCCCACGAGGACGACCTCGTGGACGTCGGCAGGCAGCTGGTCGAGCAGCCAGCCGGGGTCGCGGTCGCCGGGGCGCACCGGCACGACCAGAGTCACGGAACGGCCGTCGGCCCCCGGCGCGCGGTCGGTCGACCGGCGCATCGGATGTGGCCCGTTACCCATCGGTACGGCTTTCTGCAGAAGCTCTCCGGAATCCGAGAGCGACCTTTCTCAGGATCCTGCGCGGAATGCCGCGCCGTCAAGGCGGGATTACAATCCCCACATGGCAGGGCGAATTGAGGACTACGCCCTCATCGGTGATCTGGAGACGGCCGCGCTCATCGGAATGGACGGTGCTGTCGACTGGTGGTGCGCACCCCGATTCGACTCACCCGCCTGTTTCGCCGCGATTCTGGGAGACGAGTCCCACGGCCGGTGGAGTCTTTCACCGGTCGGCAACCGACCGTGCAACCGGCGGAGTTACCGCGGCGATTCCCTCGTCCTCGAATCGGTCTGGGAGACCGTCTCGGGCGCCGTGCGCATCACGGACTTCATGCCGCCCCGCGAGGAGACCCCGCGGATCGTCCGGCTCGTCGAGGGCATCTCCGGACGGGTGGACCTGCACGGGGAGTTGAGGCTGCGATTCAACCACGGCAGCGTCGTCCCCTGGTCCTACCCGGTCGACGGGCGCACGGTGGCGACGGTCGCGGGTCCGGACGCGGCCTACCTCATCTCCGGACCGGGCGCCGAGGTCGCCGTCACCAACTCCTGCACCACCATCGACTTCTCGGTGACGGCCGGTCAGCAGGTCTCCTTCGTCCTCGGCTGGCGGCCCTCCCATTCGGCGCCCCCCGCCTTTCCGGACGTGCCCGCGGAATTGGACCGCACGCTCGCCTTCTGGAAGGAATGGGCCGGGCAGCTCCGTTATGACGGGCCGTACCGCGAAGCCGTCATCCGATCGCTGCTCACGCTGAAAGCCCTCACCTACGAGCCGACCGGCGGCGTCATCGCCGCGGCCACCGCCTCGCTGCCGGAATCCATCGGCGGCCAGCGCAATTGGGACTACCGCTTCTGCTGGCTGCGCGACTCCACCTTCACCCTCTCCTGTCTGCTGCGCAGCGGGTATCACCGCGAGGCGCTCGCCTGGAAGGACTGGCTCGTCCGCACCGTCGCCGGAGACCCGGCGGACCTCCAGCCGCTCTACGGAGTCGCCGGGCAGCGCAACCTCCCCGAGACGCGCGCCGACTGGCTGCCCGGCTACGAAGGGTCCCGGCCGGTCCGGCTCGGCAACGCGGCCGTCGACCAGTTCCAACTCGACATCTACGGCGAGGTGTTGAGCACCATCTACTCGGCCGTCCGGGCCGGCGTCGCCATCGACCCGCACGTCTGGAGCCTGATGGCCGCACTCCTCGAATACGTCGAGAAACGACGGCAGGACCCCGACGAGGGGATCTGGGAAGTGCGCGGCCCACGGCGCCACTTCGTCCACTCCAAGATCATGGCCTGGGTCGCCGCCGACCGCGCCCTGCGGCTCGCCCGCGTCGCCGGACAGCGCACCTCCGTCCGGCGCTGGCAGGCACTCCGCCACGACCTGCGCGCGGAGGTGTGCGCGCTCGGCTGGAGCGACGAACAGCGCTCGTTCGTCCAGTACTACGGAGCCCGCCGGATCGACGCGACCGCGCTGCTGATCCCCCGGCTCGGCTTCCTCCCGGCGTCCGACCCCCGCGTCCTGAGCACGGTCGACGCGATGTCCCGCCTCGACGAGCAGGGCTTCCTGCGGCGGTACGCGGACGTGAGCAACGGCGAGGTGCACGAGGTCGACGGCCTCGACGGCGCCGAAGGGGCCTTCCTGGCCTGCACGTTCTGGTACGCCGACGCCCTGGCGATGACCGGGCGCCCGGCCGAGGCCCGAACCGTCTTCGAGCGCGTCCTCGACGTCCGCAACGACGTAGGCCTGCTCTCCGAGATGTGGGACCCGAACGCCCGCCGTCAGCTGGGCAACACACCTCAGGCGCTCAGCCACGTGGCCCTGGTCAACACGGCCTTCACGCTCTTCGGAACCCGTCGGCACGATCGTTCACCCGCCGGTCGCGCGGCTGTGGCGTGATCCCGCCGACGCCGGTCGAAGGGGGCGGGCTGTGGACGCGCGCGGGTGCTTCGCATGGCGAGCGGCATCATCGGGCTGCTGCTCGGGGGCGGCGGTGCCGCGGCGCTCCGGCACGGTCGGCTGTTCCCCTCCTGAGCGCTCGGCGATTCGTTCGGGTGCGTCCAGCGGGCGCCCCGGACCCCGGCGGGTTCGAATCGGAGCATGGCTCCCTACGACAGGCTCCGCACCGACGGCAGCGCGCAGCCCCTGGAGACCGGCACCTGGTGGTACGCCGCCGTCGCCGGTGAAGCGGCCGACTCCTTCAGCGCCCGCGTCCGCAAGCGGATGCGGCGCGCCTGCCTCGGCTCGGTCCTGCTCATGGCGATCGTCTACGCCGGACTCGTCCTGACCGCGACGGGGCAGCGCTGGGAGAACGCCGTCCTCACCGGCCGGCTCACCGACGAGACGCTGGCCGCCGCCCACGAGGCGAACCGCACGCTCCAGCACATCACGCTCTCCTCCCTGGCCGCCGCCCTGCTCCTGCTGGCCGCCATCGGCACGATCCGCAGGCGGTACGCGCTGACGGCCGCCGCGGTCTGCACCGTCGCCATGTCCCTGCTCCTGACCGAGGTCCTCAAACGCTTCCTCCTGGTCAGGCCCGACCTGGTCGGCGCGCCCCCGCACCTGACCCAGAACAGCTTCCCGAGCGGACACACCACGATCGCGACCAGCGTGATGTTCGGGCTCGTCCTCGTCGTCCCGTACCGGCTCCGCGGCCTCGCCGTCGGCCTGAGCGCCCTGTGGGCGATCGCCGTCGGGGCGTACACCGTGGCCGCCGGCTGGCACCGCCCCAGCGACGTGATCGGCGCCGACCTCCTCGTCCTCGCCGTGGGCTGCGGCCTCCTCGCGATCATCGCCCGCCGGGGCAAGGTCGCCCCCGCCCGCACGCGCCGCCGCCCCTACCGCACGCTCTTCGTGATCCTGCCCCTGACCCTCGCCGCCGCCGGAGGTCTGGGCCTCGGAACCGTCCTCCTCGTCGACTCCATGTTCCTCCTCGACCCGGCCGACCCGGCCCTCCCGCGCGTCGCCTACCAGGCCGGACACGCCCTCGCCGTCGGGGCGGGCGCGGCCGCCGCACTGCTGCTCCTCGGCCTGCTCCGCCGCGTCGACCTGGACGCCTGCCCCGCCCCGTACCGGCTCACGGGCACCCTCGCGAACGAGGAGGCGGGGCCCTTTCCCACCGAGGCCGATCACGAGATATCTTGATGTCGAGCAATCTCGCAGACGCAGACGTGGAGCGGAGCACACCCGGTGACTGACTCGACCATCATCTACACCCACACTGACGAGGCGCCCGCCCTGGCGACGTACTCGTTCCTGCCCGTGATCCAGGCCTACGCCTCGACGGCCGGAGTCAATGTCGAGACCCGTGACATCTCCCTGGCCGGGCGCATCATCGCCGGCTTCCCCGAGCGTCTCGAAGAGGGCCAGCGCATCGCCGACGCCCTCGCCGAGCTCGGCGCGCTCGCCAAGACGCCCGAGGCCAACATCATCAAGCTGCCGAACATCTCGGCGTCCATCCCGCAGCTGAAGGCCGCGATCGCCGAGCTCCAGGCGCAGGGCTACGCCCTCCCGGACTACCCGGACGACCCGCAGACCGACGAGGACAAGGACGTCCGGGCCCGCTACGACAAGGTCAAGGGCTCCGCCGTCAACCCGGTCCTGCGCGAGGGCAACTCCGACCGCCGCGCCCCCGGCTCGGTCAAGAACTACGCCAAGACCCACCCGCACCGCATGGGCGCCTGGTCGGCCGAGTCCAAGACCAACGTCGCCACCATGGGCCAGAACGACTTCCGCTCCACCGAGAAGTCCGTCACCGTCGCCGAGGCCGGCAGCCTGCGCATCGAGCACGTCGCCGCCGACGGCACCACCACCGTGCTGCGCGAGTCCGTCCCGGTCCTCGCCGGCGAGGTCGTCGACGCCTCCGTCATGCACGTCGCCGCCCTGCGCACCTTCCTCGGCGAGCAGATCGCCCGCGCCAAGGCCGAGGACGTGCTCTTCTCCGTGCACCTCAAGGCGACGATGATGAAGGTCTCCGACCCGATCGTCTTCGGCCACGTCGTGCGCGCCTTCTTCCCGAAGACCTTCGCGAAGTACGGCGAGGCGCTCGTCGCCGCCGGTCTGTCCCCCAACGACGGCCTCGGCACCATCCTGAACGGCCTGGAGAACGTCCCGCACCTCGGTGCCGAGATCAAGGCCTCCTTCGACGCCGAGATCGCCGAGGGCCCGGCCCTCGCCATGGTCGACTCCGACAAGGGCATCACCAACCTGCACGTGCCGTCCGACGTCATCGTCGACGCCTCGATGCCGGCCATGATCCGCACCTCCGGCCACATGTGGGGCCCGGACGGCCAGGAGGCCGACACCCTCGCCGTCCTCCCGGACAGCAGCTACGCCGGTGTCTACCAGGCCGTCATCGAGGACTGCCGCGCCCACGGCGCCTTCGACCCGTCGACCATGGGCTCCGTCCCCAACGTCGGCCTCATGGCGCAGAAGGCCGAGGAGTACGGCTCCCACGACAAGACCTTCGAGATCGCCGCGGCCGGCACCGTCCGCCTCGTCGACGCCGCGGGCGACGTGGTCCTGGAGCAGGAGGTCGCCGAGGGCGACATCTTCCGCGCCTGCCAGACCAAGGACCTCCCGATCCAGGACTGGGTCAAGCTCGCCGTCACCCGCGCCCGCGCCACCGGCGCCCCGGCCGTCTTCTGGCTGGACGAGACCCGCGCCCACGACGCGCAGCTGATCGCCAAGGTCAACGCCTACCTGCCGGAGCACGACACCGAGGGCCTGGAGATCAAGATCCTCGCCCCGGTCGACGCGACGACGTTCTCCCTGGAGCGCATCCGCCGTGGCGAGGACACCATCTCCGTCACCGGCAACGTCCTGCGTGACTACCTGACCGACCTCTTCCCGATCCTGGAGCTGGGCACCAGCGCCAAGATGCTGTCGGTCGTCCCGCTGATGGCGGGCGGCGGCCTCTTCGAGACGGGCGCCGGCGGTTCCGCCCCGAAGCACGTCCAGCAGCTCGTCAAGGAGAACTACCTCCGCTGGGACTCCCTCGGCGAGTTCTTCGCCCTGGCCGCCAGCTTCGAGCACCTGGCCACCACCACCGGCAACGCCCGCGCCCAGGTCCTCGCCGACACCCTCGACCGCGCCACCGGCACCTTCCTCAACGAGGACAAGTCGCCGACCCGTCGCGTCGGTGGTATCGACAACCGCGGCAGCCACTTCTACCTGTCCCTGTACTGGGCCCAGGAGCTGGCCAAGCAGACCGACGACGCGCAGCTCGCCGAGGCCTTCGCGGGCCTGGCCAAGACCCTGACCGAGCAGGAGTCGGCCATCGTCTCCGAGCTGAACGCCGTCCAGGGCTCCCCGGCCGAGATCGGCGGCTACTACCAGCCGGACCCGGCCAAGGCCGCCGCGGTGATGCGCCCGTCCGCCACCTTCAACGAGGCCATCGCGTCCCTCGCCTGACCCTGGCGCGACAGCCGAACCGCCCCGGCCGGGATTCCTCCGGCCGGGGCGGTCCCGTCGGTGGCGGATGTGGCATCCGGGTGTGAACCTGGATGGATGAGCTGGGCATCATGGACGACCCCCGGCGTCTACACCGGGCGCGGTGGGGTGCTCACCGACGAGGTCGGTACGGTCACGGGCGACATGACCGTGCACACCACCTGGGTAGATGGCGAAGCACGCGTAGCCGTGCAGTACACCGGCGCCTCCGACTGGTTCACCATGGCGGGCAGTCCGGTGCCGTGTGCCTCCGAGGCGGAGAGCCGCGAACTCCACGCGGCCGCCGTCGAAGCGGTACGGGAAGGGCACGCGGCGACCGTGCCGTACCTGCCCCACCCACCCGTACAGGGACTGCCCGCGGGACAGCCCCCACAGGACAACACCTAGGATGCGCCTCCGGCCGGAGACCCGACGTCTTCCGGCCACGGAAGTGTTATCCCACCCGCTCCCACGGGTCTCCTCAGGACGGGACGGTACGGACCCAGGACGAGGGAGCAGGGCACATGCACAGCGACGAGCGCGGCACGGCCGCACTGGTGGACGCGGCCGTGTCGGGAGACCCGCACGCCGGTGAGCGGCTCGTCCGCGCGTACCTTCCGCTGGTCTACAACATCGTGGGCCGCGCCCTCGACGGGCACGCGGACGTCGACGACGTCGTCCAGGAGACGATGGTCCGCGCCCTGGACGGGCTGCCCGGGCTGCGTGACCCCGAGCGCTTCCGGTCCTGGCTCGTCGCCATCGCGACCAACCAGATACGCCGGCGCTGGCGGGAACGGCAGAGCGGCCCCGTCCCCGGCCTCGACCGGGCGGCCGAGCTGGCCGACCCGGCCGGCGACTTCGTCGACCTGACCATCCTCCGGCTCGGCCTCACCGGCCAGCGGCGCGAGGTCGCGGAGGCCACCCGCTGGCTCGACGACAGCGACCGCGAGGTCCTCGCCCTGTGGTGGCTCGAGGCGGGCGGCGAACTCGACCGCGCCGAACTGGCCGGGGCGCTCGCCGTCACCCCGGCGCACGCGGCGGTCCGCGTCCAACGGATGAAGGAGCGCCTGGAGACCGGCCGGACGGTCGTCCGCGCGCTCGGCGCCCGGCCGCGCTGTGCGGAGCTCGCGCGACTGGCCGCCGACTGGGACGGCGTCCCCTCCCCACTGTGGCGCAAGCGCGTCGCCCGCCATGTCACCCCCTGCCGCCGGTGCCTGCCACCCCGCTCCGACCTGGCCCCCGCCGAGGCGCTCCTGGTGGGCCTCGGCCTGGTGTCGCCGGTCCTGCTGTGGGGCGCGGCGGGTGCGGAGACCCAGGCGGCGGCGTGGGCGGCCGACGCCGCCACGGCGCCGCAGACCGCCGCCGCCCCGAACGGCGGCGCGGGCCCCGAGCCGCTGACGGATCCGGCCGCCGCCGATCTCGGGACCGTCGGCGCGGGCGGCGGGGGCTCGCTCGGCCGGGCCTGGATCGCCGGGGCGGTGGCCGTCGGGGTCCTCGGCGGCCTCATCCTGCTCGTACCCTCCGAGCCCGAGAAGCCCGCGCCCGCGCCCGCCGCCCCCGTGGCGGCGCCCCCGGCAGACCGGCCGACGACACCCCTGCCGACCACCACCAGCCCCACGCCCACCCCGACGCCCACCCGGTCGCCCTCCCCGAAGCCGACGCCCACGCCGCAGCGGACGACGACCGCGGAGGAGCGGCTCACCCGACTCGTCAACCAGCGGCGGGCGCAGGAGGGTTGCGCACCGCTGCGGACCGATCCCCGGCTCGACGACGCGGCCCGCGCCTACGCGCGGGACATGGTCCGGCGCGGCTACTACGCGCACAGCAGCCCGGAAGGCCGGTTCGCGGACGCGCGCATCTCGGCCGCCGGATACGAGTGGTCGGCGTGGGCCGAGAACCTGGCGCGCGGCAGCTCCGACCCGGCCGCCGTCTTCGACGACTGGATGGACGGCTCGATGCACGAGCGCAACATGCTGGACTGCGCCTACCGGGACACCGGTGTGGCCGCCGTCTCCGGGCCCGACGGCACGGTGTGGGTGCAGAAGCTGGCCGCGCCCGCGCCGTGAGACCACGTCCTTGACGGGGTGGCCGGATCAGCGCCGGGTGCCGAAGTTCTGCACCCACCACGTCCCGTTGGCCGTCAGGGTCACCCCCACGCCGATGTCCTTGAACGCGCAGTTGAGAATGTGGCGGCGGTGCCCGTCGCTGCCCATCCAGTCCTCCATCGCCTGGACGGGGGTCTTCGGGCCGCGGTGGATGTTCTCCGCCCAGCTCGACCACGCGTACCCGGCCGCCGTGATCCGGTCGCCGGCGTCCTTGCCCTCGGGCGTCGTGTGCTCGTAGTAGCCGCGGTCCGCCATGTCGTCCGCGTGCGCCTGGGCGGACTCGGCCAGCCGGTGATCGGCGCGCAGCGGCGCGCAACCGGACTTCTCCCGCTGGGTGTTGGCGAGCGCGATGACCTCCTCTACGTACCGCCCGCCCTTCCCGCCTACCGCGGACTCGGCACCGGGCGCCTGCTCCTGCGCCGCTTTGTCCGGCGCGGAGGTCTGCTCCGGTACCGCCTTCTCCGGCGCGGTGGTCCGCTCCGGCGTCGCCGGGGCCTGTGCGGCCGGGGAGGCGGCGGGTTCCGGTGCGGACCTTCCGGCGAGCGGCGCCAGGTTCGGGTGCGCGACGGCCTCCGAACGGGTGGCGGACGGGGTCCCCCGGGTCGCCACGTACGCCCCGGCGGCCACAGTGAGGACGACGGCGGCCGTTCCCGCGAGCGTCACCGCCGTACGGAAGGAAGGACCCCGGCGGGTCCGAGGACCCGCGCCCCCGCCCCTGCGGTGACGGCTCCCGTCGTGCGTCGGCTGTTCGTCGGGGCTCGTTGCGTCGTGGTGTGCCATGGGCTCCGCTCTCTTCTCCGGGGCCGCCGGACCGTCCGGCGCGGGAGAGCCGCCGGGGCGGCGGTCAGAACACTTTCCGGCGCCGGTCCGTTCGACACTCCTCGTCAACCCGGCCCGTCAACACGCCGCCCCGTGGAGCCACCGCATCACTCGTGGGGCACGACCGCCACCGGGCACGGCGCCAGGTGCAGCGCGGCGTGCGCCACCGAACCGATCCGGGACCCGAGCGCCCCGCGCCTGGCCCGCCGCCCCACCACCAGGAGCCGCGCGGCACCCGAGGAGGAGAGCAGCACCTGACCCGCGCTCCCGATCTCCACCTGCTCCGTCACCCGCACCTCCGGGAACCGCTCCCGCCACGGCGCCAGGGCCTCGCGGAGCGCCTTCTCCTCGTACGGGACGAGCCCGCCGGCCTCGTCGGCGAGCGCCATCGACGCGGGGCTGTAGGCGTACAGGGACGGTACGCTCCACGCCCGTACCGCCCTGAGCGTGGCCCCCCGCGCCGCCGCCGCGGCGAACGCGAAGCCGAGGGCCGGGGCGCTGTCCTCCGGGCCGCCCTCCTGGCCGACGACGATCTCGCCGCCCTCGTCCCCGGCGTCCCCGTCGCCCTCGCGGCCCTCGGGGCCGTCCGTCTCGGCGGCGTCCCGCGTCCTGACGGCCACGACCGGGCGGGTGGCGGCCGCGATGATCTGCTGACCGTGGGAGCCGAGCAGGAAGCCCACCACCCGCCCGTGCCCGCGCGAGCCGATGACGAGCATCTCGGCCCGCTCCGCGGTGCTCAGCAGGGCCGCGACCGGTGTGTCGGGCAGGACCTCGGCGGTGAGGGCGAGGCCCGGATGCCGGCCGGCGACCGTCGACTCGGCCGCCCGCAGCACCTCTTCGGCCATCCGGTCCTGGCGCGCGCGGTCCTGGTCGAGCGGGACGTTGAGCGGTTCCGACCGCCAGGCGTACACGAGCCGGAGCCCGAGACCGCGGCGCACAGCCTCCCGGGCGGCCCAGTCGGCCGCGACGAGACTCTCGGGCGAACCGTCCACACCGGCGACGATCTCGCGACTCATCAGGCTGCCTCCCTCACTTCCGTGGCGGGCCGGGCCGAGGGCCGGGCCCCTCTGCCTTCCAGCTTGGGCCCGACGGCCGCCCGAGGAGAGGGTCGGAGGTCCCGACATGCCGGACGGCCCCTCAGGCGAGCAGCCTGAGCCCGGGCCTGGTGCCGTGAAGGTAGTGGTCGCCGATGTCGCGCAGGCGGTGCGTGGGGGAGGAGTGCGCGGTGAGCGCACGCGCGTTGCGCCAGAACCGGTCGAAGCCGGGGCCGCCGCCCGGGGCGTCGGCGGGAGCCGTGGTGTCGACGAGTTCGAGGATGCGGGTGGTGATCCGGACGGCCGCCCGGCTCGTGACCGCCTCGGCCGCCGCGACGAGGACGGCGATGTCGGCGCGGTCCTCGACGCCGAGCGCCCGCCCGGCGGCGAGGCCGCGGGCCAGGGCGTCCGTGGCGCGCTCGACGACCGCCGCCGCGGCGTGCGCCGAGGTGGCCAACTCCCCGTAGGCCAGGAGGAGGTACGGATCCTCCGGGCCCGGTGTGTGGTCGGGCGCCCCGACGCGCGCGAGCGCCGCAGGGGCGGCCAGGGTCGCGCGGCTGACGTCCCGGGCCTCGGCCAGCGCGCCCTCGGCGATGCCGAGCCCGACGTGGACGAGCAGGAGCCGCAGGGCGAGCGGTGCCAGCGTCGCGAACGGGGCGACGTCGTGCTCGTCGCGGGGGAGCGTGCCGAGGATCCGCCGGGCATCCACCCGGACCTGGTCGAACGTCACCGTCCCCGCGCCCGTGAGCCGCTGGCCGACGCGTTCCGCCGCGGCCTCGACGAAGACGGCGGGGTCCGCCGGATCCACGAGCACGACCAGGACGTTCCCGGTCTCCGTACAGCGCGCCCCGACGACCAGGCGGTCGGCGACCGTCACCCCGGAGCCGAAGGAGCGGCGCCCGTGCAGGACATGGCCGCCGCGGGTCGGGGTGAGGGAGAGGCCCCGCCCGATGTCCGTCGCGGGCGACTCGGGGCCGCTCGTCCCCGCCGGCTCGACACCGCCGCCGAGCAGCAGGCCCTCCAGAGCCGTGCCGTCCTCGAACGCGGCGTGCGGGGAGGCCCCGGCGGAGGGTGGTTCGCCGCCGCCGAGGAAGCGGGCGCTCCAGGCCAGGACGTAGTGGTGGGCGAGGAGTTCGCCGATGGAGCTGTCGGCGGCGGAGATCTCCCGGATCACGGCGCACCCGGCCCGCCAGTCGGCGCCCCGCCCACCGGCGCCCGGCGGCGTGAGCAGGGCCGGCAGTCCGGCCTCCCGCAACCGGGCGACCTCGTCGAACGGAGGCTTCCCGGCTCGGTCCCGGCCCGGGGCGTCGAAGGAGAGGTCGTCGGCGAGCTCGCGGGTGACGCGGGGCCAGATCTCGTCGTCACCACGGCGGTCGGCCGGCCGGGAGGCGGGGCGCAGCGCGGACTTCTTCGGCGTTCTCACGTCACCTCATAGGATCCCGAGTTTTCCCACTGGAATGGTAGGGATAGTCGCAGAGGGAGGGCGCGGGCCCCAAGGGGCGTTCACATCATGGACAGTTCAATTCCACGAGCCGGGACGGCCCGGCGTCGTGCGGGGTCGGAGAGGGTGCGGGGGAGTCAGGGATTGGTCCAGGCGTCCGGCGACTCCGCGAGCCCGGAGATCGCGGCCGGCAGCTGCCCGGCCGCCACGTCCGCGAGGGAGACGCCGTCGAGCACGTTGCGCACGTTCGCCCGCAGGGCGATCCAGAGCGTAAGGAGCGATTCGGCCGGACCGGTGTACGAGAGCTCCGGAGGCCGTACCCCGCGCACCGACACGAGGGGGCCGTCCACGCACCGGATCACGTCCGCGACGGAGATCGCGTCCGCGGGTCTGGCCAGCCAGTAGCCGCCGTTCCCGCCACGCTGGCTCTGCACGAGACCGCCCCTGCGCATGTCGCCGAGGATGCCCTCCAGGAACTTGTGCGAGATGTCCTGGCATTCGGCGATCGTCTCCGCCTTGACCGGCCCTGCGTCCTGGGCGGCGGCCAGCTGGAGCGCGGCTCGCACCGCGTAGTCGGCCCTGGCTGAGATGCGCATGCCCGCATTATTCCGCACCTCGGTGACCGGATCCGTACCCCACCGGGGAGTGCCGGGGCGATCCGTGTCCGAGGGCTGTCCGCGCTCTTGACGCGGACCGTGGCCGCGCCGACACTCGGGGCACGGGAATCCGAGTGAATGGGTAGGGAATGATGGCGCGCAGGGGAGCACGGACGACGGCCTTCGCCGGCCGACCGGTGCGCTCGCTGCCCCTGACCTCCCGCCGTCACATCGACCTGCTGCGCGTGTGCAGCGCGGCGAGTCGCCACCGCCGCCGCCGGCCCACCGCCGCCACCCCCGCCACCGACTCCGCGCGCTGAGGCTGCGGCCCCCAGCTCTCGGGCTGCGGGCGGGCCCCCGGTCCCCGGTCCTCGGCCGTCGACCGCCGGCCGGCATCGGTCTCCGGCCGACTCCGGTCTCCGGGGCGGACTTCGGTCCAGGGACGACCCCCGGGCCGCCGGCCCGGACTTCAGCCCCGGGTCGAGCCCGGGTACGGCCGGGCCGGGATTCGGCCTCCGGGTCGAGTCCGGGCGCGGACGACCGGGCGGGTCCGTCGGCCGGTCGTCGAGCCCCGGGCGAGCCGTACGCCCCCGACCACGGCCTTCCGCTCCCCTCCGCCCTCCTCCTTCCCGTACCTCTGCTGCCTCCGGACGCCCGTCGACGTCGTCGCTCGCCCGTGACCCAGCACCGAGCACCCTCAGGGAGAAGCATGTCCGTCACCCCGCACCCCGGTCCTTATGCCGCCCCTCCGGCCTCGGTCCCCGCCGCCGTGTCCGCCGCGCCCGCCTTCCGGGGCCGCATCGGCGCGGACGTCCGCAGCGGCCACTACGCCGTGCCGCACCGCTATCGGATCCACCTCTCCCTCGCCTGTCCCGGTTGTCTGCGCATCGCCGTCACCCACGGCCTGCTCGGGCTCCATGAGACCGTCCCGCTCTCGCTCCTCCCCGCCACCCCGGACACGCCCGGCGGGGGGTACACGGTCCTGCTGCCGCTGTACGAGGCCAGTGCCCACCTCTACCCGGGGCCGGCCGCCGCGCCCGTCCTCAGCGACGGCTGGACCGGCCGCATCGTCAGCACCCACGCGCCCGACATCCTGCGCGACCTCGCCCTGCGGTTCCGTGGGCCCGGCCGCCCCGACCTGCTGCCCGAGGGGCGCGAGGCCGAGATCGCCGCCATCGCCGCACTGTGCGAGCGCGGCATCGACCGGGCCGCGCAGCAGGCGGGCGAGCTCGGTCTCGACGACGAGGCGGCCCATCAGGGCCCGCTCTCCGAGCTCTTCGCCGCCCTCGGCGGCCTCGAGCGCAGGCTGCGGCGCCAGGCGTACGTCCTCGGCGACACCCTCACCGCCGCCGACGTCCACGTCTGGGTGACCCTCGTCCAGCTGGACACCGTCCACCGCCGCCACCTGGACGCCGGCGCGCTGGAGCGGATCGCCGGACACCCGGCGCTCTGGTCCTACGCCCGACGCCTCGCCGCCCGCCCGGCGTTCGGCCACCACCTCGACCTCGACGGCATCGCGGCGCACCACCGCGCCCACTGCGGCGGCCGGGAGGCCGCGGGCGCCGTCATGGGCGTCGTGGACTGGGCGGCGTACGGACGGAGCGACGGACCGACGGGCTGACCGGCCGACGGGCTGACGGACCGGCTGGCTGACCCCGACCGACCGACCGATCGACCGGCTGAGGCCGTCAGCCCACGCGGCGCCCCGCGAGCGGGGCCGTCGCGTCGCCGCTGCCCGCCCGTACGCCCCGCAGGAAGGCGCTCAGCGCCTCCACCGAGGTGCGGGACGGTTCCCAGCCCAGCTCGCGACGGGCCCGCTCGGTGGCCATCAGCGGCAGTCGGAGGAGCGCGTCGAAGAGGTCGGGGGAGGCGCCCGCCACCCGGAGCCGCCAGGCCGCCGAGAGCAGGCCGCGCGCCGCCCCGCTCGGCACCTTCACGGGCCGGGCGGCCAGGAGGGAGGAGAGCGCCGCCGTGTCGATCACCGGGTCGGCGGCGATGTTGAACGCCCCCCGGACGTCCCCCACGAGCGCGCGGACGTAGGCCTCGGCCGCGTCGTCCGTGTGCATGGCCTGGAAGCGCAGCCCGGCCGGCTCGGGGAGGAGCGGCAGCAGATCGGGACGCATCAGCCAGCCCGGGAAGAACCGGCCCGCGAAGATCCGCCGCTGCTCGCTCGCGGACTCCTCCTTGAAGAGGAAGCAGGGCCGCATCCGCACCACCCGGGTCTGCGGGTGGTCGCGCTCGAAGGTGTCCAGGACGCGTTCCAGATACGCCTTCTCGCGGGTGTACGCGGCGCCCGGCCAGCCGTGCGTGGGCCAGGTCTCCGAGACGGGCGCGCCGTTCCCGGGCCCCGGGGAGTAGGCGCCGACGGACGAGGCGTGCACCAGCGTCGGCACGTGCGCCGCCGCCACCGCGTCGAAGACCCGCATCGCCCCCAGGACGTTGGACCGCCAGGTCGCGGCCGGTTCGTGGGTCGGCTGGAAGGCCCAGGCGAGATGGACCACGGCGTCGGCGTCCTCGATGTACCGGGCGAGTCGCGGCTCGTCGCCCTCCAGCGACAGGTCCACCTCGGCCCACTCGGTCTTCCCCAGGGACAGGTTGGGTCTGCGGCGGGCCAGACCGAGCACGGAGGCGATCCGCGGCTCCCGTTCGAGAGCCCGGACCAGACTCGTGCCGACATTGCCCGTGGCCCCGGTGACGACGACCTTCAGACCCGCACTCGCCTTCATGGAATCGACCATCCGCCATCCGGAGCGCCGCCGCACGCCGGACGGCCGCCGTGACGGAACGTGGTCGCATGGGTCGCGCGGGTGACCCGTCGACCCGAATATGGAGCGACGGAGGGAGGGGGGACGCGCCAGGAGGACTTGATGTTGATGCCCGACAGAAACACCGTCGACCGGCTGCTGCGGCACTATCGGGCTCAGGAACGGGGTGTCCTGGCCAGGCCTTGCGACCTGTCGGTCCGTCGCCGCTTCGAGGACACCGCGTACACGCTGTGTGTGCTGATGGGGGAGCGGACCGCACGTGAGGCGGTGCACGCCGCCGAACGGTACGTCGGAGCCCCGGGCACCGCGCCCCGCCAGGCGCTGGAACGGCTGCCCGGCTCCTGAGCGCCGACTCTCGCGCCGACTCTTGCGCCGACGGGACGAATCATGCGTTCCGGGGCGTGAGTGGGGTATGCGCCCGTACGAGCACGGAGGGAGGCGGGTGACCCGATGGAGTCGGAGCACGGCGCGTCCACGGCCCCGCACGCCGTGGACGAAGAACAGGTGCGGCGGCTGGTGCTGTTCGGGACGAGGGGCGTGGTCACGCGGTGCCGCGATTTCACGGAGGCGGCGCTCGGCGACTGGGGCTGGCTCCCGGCCGAGGACGACGAGGGGCGGGAGCGGGCGGAGGACGTCCTGCTCCTGGTCTCCGAGGTCGTCACCAATGCCTGCCTGCACGCCGACGGCCCCGAGGAGCTGGTCCTGCGTCACCGTGAGTACCGCCTGCGCGTCGAGGTGTCCGACGCCAGTCCCGTGCCCCCGCGGCGCCGCCGGTCCAGGGCGCCGTCCTTGCCCGGCGGTCACGGCCTGATGGTCCTCGACCGGCTGGCAGCAGCCTGGGGATCCGAGCCGCGCGGGAGCGGCAAGGTGGTCTGGCTCGAGGTCAGCCGCCCGGGACGACCGCGCTGAGCGACGCGGACGGGGCGGGGGCGTGGGTCCCCCGGTCCGCCGCGTCGGCTCGCGGGTCCTCGGCGGCGTCGGCCTGCGGGTCCTCCACGCCGGCTTGCGGCCCCTGGGCGCCCTCTCGGAGGCCCGCGCGGAGTTCGCCGAGGATCCTGGCGAGCAGCCGGGAGATGTGCATCTGTGAGAGCCCGAGCCGTTCACCGATCTGCGCCTGCGTCAGTTCCTCGCCGAAGCGCAGGGCCAGGATCCGGCGGTCCCGTACGTCGAGGCGTGCGATCAGCGGCTTGAGCGACTCCAGCGTGTCGATCAGCTCGAAGGCCGGTTCCTCCGCCCCGAGCCGGCGGGCGACCGCCGACGCGGACGGCTCGTCGTCCCCGGCGGGGGTGTCGAGCGAGCGGGCCACATAGCCGTTCGAGGCCTGTTCGCCCTCCGCCACCCTCGCCTCGTCGAGGTGCAGATGGGCGGCGAGTTCCGCCCGGGTCGGACGTCTGCCGAGCCGCTGCTCCAGGGTGTCGACGGCCTTCGCCAGCTCGATACGGAGCTCCTGAAGGCGTCGCGGCACCTGCACCGCCCAGCTCGTGTCGCGGAAGAATCGCTTCATCTCACCGACGATCGTGGGCAGCGCGAAGGCGGAGAACTCCACCTCCCGGCCCGTCTCGAACCGGTCGATCGCCTTGATCAGGCCGATCGTGCCGACCTGGACGATGTCTTCCGGCGGCTCGTTGCGGTTGCGGAAGCGGCGCGCCGCGAACTTCACCAGGCTGAGGTTCAGCTCGACCAGTGTGTTCCGTACGTATGCCCGTTCCGGCGTGCCCTCCTCCATCTCCGCCAGCCGGGCGAACAGCGCGGTGGAGAGCGTCCGGGCGTCGCCGGTGCTCACTTCGGTGGGCCGGTCGACCTCGGGCAGGCCGTCCAGCGCGCGCTCGCGCACCGCGGCCGCCGCACCCGTACGCGCGGTGACGGGTGGGGCGGGAGGATTCCGGGGCATGGACATGTGGCTCCCTCGACGGTGGTGGCGAGCCTGCGCCGCCGAGAGGGCGGCGCGGTCCGTCGTTCGAGCGTCCTGGTTTGATTATCCCATGTATGGGTGATTCGCCCGCTTCTGGCGGGGGTGGTGCCTCGGGCCGGGAGGTGTTCGGTGGCTCCGTGCGGGTACCCGCGAGGGTGGCAGGCTCAGGGCGTGCAGGTGGAGGTGTCCGGCGATGGAAGAACCCCGGCTCTCGCACCGGGAGCGGCGGATCCTGGCGGAGATGGAGCGTGATCTCCTCGCGGACATGTCGGATGCGCCGCCGAAGGACGGCTCGCGTCGGACGCGCCGTCTCGGAGGAGGGGGCCGCAGGGGGGCCCGCCCGGGGCGCCGGCACGCGCCGGCGGTGGTCGTCGCCCTCCTCGGCGTGCTGTCACTCGGGCTGCTCGTCCTGGCGGTCACGACCGGTGAACCCGCTCTCGTCTGGGCCTTCGCGGTCACGTGGGTCCTGACCGTGACCGGCCTGCTGCGGCTGGTCATCCGCTGGTCGCGCCATCTGAAGCCGAGGTCCTGGCCGCACTGACCTCGCGGTGACCCGACACCTCCGGGGCGGCGTGGCCGGGGGAGTCGCCCTCGCGCGGACCCGTCGGTCGGCAGGGGCCGTTGTCAGTGGTGCCCGGCACGATGGAGACCATGACGACGACTCCGGTTCTCGCCGATGCCGCCGCGTACGCGCGGGCGGTCGAGGATGCCAAGCACGCCGCCGCGGCCTACTACGCGGGCGGTACCTCCCCGCTGGACGACGATGCCTACGACCACCTCGCCCGGGCGATAGCGGCCTGGGAGGCCGACCACCCCGGGCAGGCGCGCGCCGACTCACCGACCGGCAAGGTCGCCGGGGGCGCGGCCACCGGGGACGTCCCGCACACACGGCCGATGCTCTCCCTGGACAACGTCTTCTCCGCCGAGCAGTTCACGGCCTGGGCCGCCTCGCTGGAGCGCCGGATCGGCCGGCCGGTGGAGCGCTGGAGCGTCGAACCCAAGCTCGACGGACTCGCGATGGCGGCGCGCTACGAACGGGGTCGGCTCGCCCGTCTCGTCACCCGCGGGGACGGCACGGCAGGGGAGGACGTGTCGCACGCCATCGGGACGATCGTGGGTCTGCCGGAGCGGCTCGCCGAGCCCCTGACGGTCGAGGTCCGCGGCGAAGTACTCATGACCACCGAGCAGTTCGAGGCCGCCAACCCGGTCAGGGTGGCCCACGGCGGCGAGCCGTTCGCCAACCCGCGCAACGCGGCGGCGGGCACCCTGCGCGCCAAGGACCGGCCGTACCGCGTCGAGATGACCTTCTTCGCCTACGACCTGCTGCCGCCGGCCGAGCCCGGCCAGGAGTACGGGACCGGCGACAGGAGCGGAGACGGCGACGGCGACGGCAACGGAGACGTGGAAGGGAACGGGAACGGGGGCGGCGGAGCCGGGAGCGGTGCCGGTCTCGGCGGGGCGGCCCACAGCGAGCTGCTCGCGCGAGCCGCCTCCCTCGGGCTGCACACGTCGGCCGCCACCGCCGTTCCCGGCCGGTCGGTGACCGGCGCGGCCGAGGTCCTGGCCAGGGTCGAGGAGATAGCGGCGCTCCGGGCGGAGCTGCCGTTCGGGATCGACGGGATCGTCGTCAAGGCCGACCTCGCCGCCGACCGCCGCGAGGCCGGCGAGGGCTCCCGCGCGCCGCGCTGGGCGATCGCCTACAAGCTGCCGGCCGTGGAGAAGGTCACCCGGCTCCTCGCCGTCGAGTGGAACGTCGGCCGAACGGGCGTCATCGCGCCGCGGGCCGTCCTGGAGCCGGTGGAGATCGACGGCAGCACCGTCACGTACGCCACCCTGCACAACCCCTCGGACATCACCCGCCGCGATCTGCGCCTCGGCGACCACGTGATGGTCCACAAGGCGGGCGACATCATCCCCCGGGTCGAGGCGCCCGTCGCGCAGCTGCGGACCGGTGAGGAACAGCCCATCGAGTTCCCCGAGTCCTGTCCGCAGTGCGGCTCGGAGATCGACCGCAGCGAGCAGCGCTGGCGGTGCGCACAGGGCAGGAACTGCCACCTCGTCGCCTCCCTCTCGTACGCCGTCGGCCGCGACCAGCTCGACGTCGAGGGGCTCGGCGCGTCCCGGATCGTGCAGCTCGTCGACGCCGGGCTCGTCGCCGACGTGGCAGGGCTGTTCACCCTGACCCGTGAGCAGCTCCTCGGCCTGGACCGGATGGGCGAGACCAGCGCGGACAACCTGCTGGCCGCGCTCGCCACCGCCCGGACCAGGCCGCTCTCCCGCGTCCTGTGCGCGCTGGGAATCCGGGGCACGGGCCGCTCCATGTCCCGCCGCATAGCGCGCCACTTCGCCACCATGGACGCCGTCCGCGCCGCCGACGAGGAGGCGATGCGGAGTGTCGAGGGCATCGGGGCGGAGAAGGCGCCGGTCATCGTGGCCGAACTGGCCGAACTCGGCCCTGTCGTCGACAGGCTCGTGGCCGCCGGAGTGAACATGACCGAGCCCGGAGCCACGCCGGCGCCCGCGCCGGGGACGGCCGACACGGGCTCCGAGGCGGAGCCGGCCGCCGCCGCAGCCGACGCCCCGGCCGGCCCGCTCGCGGGTCTGTCCGTCGTCGTCACCGGTGCCATGACCGGGCCGCTGGCCGCCCTGAGCCGCAATCAGATGAACGAACTCGTCGAGCGCGCCGGGGGCAGGTCCTCCTCCAGTGTCTCCCAGCGCACCGGGCTCGTCGTCGCGGGCGAGAAGGCCGGGTCCAAGCGGGCCAAGGCCGAGGAGCTGGGCATCCGGCTGGTCGGTCCCGAGGAGTTCGCCGAACTGCTGGGGGAGTTCCTGCCCGCCTGACGACGGCGGGGAGCCGGTCGCGCGGCGCTCACCGGGGCCCGTGGCGTGGGGCCCCGGTCTCTCGCGGCGCCGCGCGACCGGCGGTCACACGTTCCCGTCGCCCCGTCCGGCCGACCGGCGGCGCCAGACCCAGAGCGAGAGCGCGGCGCCGAGCGACGCACCGACCAGGGCGAGCGGCAGCCCCGCCCAGGGCCCCGAGGGCACGTCCTCCTGGCGTACGGCCTTCGCGGGTGCGGAGAGGGCGGCCATGTCGCCGGAGACCGCGGCCGCCCCGGCTCGCGGCGCGGTACGTGCGTCGGGCCCGGTCGCGGGCCCGGTACCGGCGCCGTGCTCGGCGCCCGCCTTCGGGCCCGCCTTCGGCAGGGCACCCGCGGTCTTCCCTGCCGCCTTCCCGGCCGCTTCGGCCGCCGGCTTCCCTGCCGCCGGCTTCCCTCCGGTCGGCTTCCCTCCGGTCGGCTTCCCTCCGGTCGGCTTCCCTCCGGTCGGCTTCTCCGCGGCCTTCTTCACCTGCCCGTCCTTCGACCGGTTCCGTACGGCCGCTGGAGCGAGCGAGCCGACCGGCTGGACCCGTCCCGCCGAGGCGAAGCCCCAGTCCAGCAGCGTCCGCGCCTCCTCGTACACCGCGAGCCCGCCGCCCCACTGCGGGTTCATCACCGACACGACCAGCGTCCGCGAGCCCTGCCGGGCGGCCGCGATCAGGGTGTTGCCCGCGTTGGTCGTGTATCCGTTCTTCACGCCGATCAGCCCGGGGTAGCGGCTCACGCCGTCCTCCCCGGTCAGCAGCCGGTTGGTGTTGCGGATGCCGTACGACCAGCCGCCCGCCGGGAAGTCCGCGTACCGCGTCGAGCAGTACCGGACGAAGTCCGGATCCTGCAGCCCGGCACGGCCGAAGAGCGCCAGGTCGTAGGCGGAGGACACCTGCCCGGGCGCGTCGTATCCGTCCGGGGACACCACACGGGTGTCATGCGCCCCCAGTGCGCGGGCCTTGGCCTGCATCTGACGGGTCGTGGACTCCCAGCCTCCGTTCATCGCCGCGAGGACCCGCACCGCGTCGTTCCCCGAATTGAGGAAGACTCCGTTCCACAGGTCGGAGACCTTGTACGTGAGTCCGGCCTGGACGCCGACCATGCTGCTTCCGCTTCCGATCCCCGTCAGCTCCGACTCGGAGACGGTGTGACGCTCCCTCTGGTCGATGCGGGGGAGCGCGGTCACGGCGAACAGGGTCTTCAGCGTGCTGGCGGGCGGCAGCCGCCGGTGCGCGTTGCGCGCCGCCAGGACCTCGCCCGTGGAGGCGTCCGCCACCACCCAGGACAGCGCGGAGACGGAGGACGGCGCCCCCGGCCCACCGGGCAGGGCCTGGACCTGGACGCCCGAGCGGTGGAGGCGGGCGGGATCGATGAAGCGTTCGGCAGGAGGCGTGGGTTCGGTGCCGGAAGCCGCCGCTGCCGCCGGCACGGGCAGCGCGAGCAGCAGCGCCGCGGCGCCGGCGGCAGCATGACGGACAGCTGACATGACGATCATTCAGCCACCGTAGGAAGCGGGACCGACCCTCGCAGATCGGAGTGCGCCGACCGGCGTACAGGGAGTGGCGTACGGGCGGTTCGGGGCTCTCGAACGGCGGGGGAGGTCGACGACGTGGGCAGCCGCCGCGTCCGCCGCCGAACATCCTCGTCGGGGAGAAGCCCGGAACGAGCCCGAACGCATCCCTCACTGCGCCCCGAGGGTCGCTGTCGGCCGCGCCCTGACGGAGACGACACGCGACGCGGCGCCGACCCGAGGGCGTCGGGAACCACCGACACGGTCGGCGCGGGCGGGCCGGGTTCGGAATCCTGCCCGGTGCCCGGTGCCCGGTGCCCGGTGCCCGGTGCCCGGTGCCCGGTGCCCGGTGCCCGGACTGTCGGTGGCACACGGCATCCTGGTGACGTGTCCTCACTTCCGTACCAGAGCATGCCCGTTCCGCCGGAACCCGCGCGGCGGGCGCCCTCCACCGATCCGCAGGGCACGCCCCTGGGCGCGCCCGCGGCGCGCCCCGACCGGCTCCCGCCGCCCGCCCCGGCAGGGCACATGATCGTCTGCGGTGACGACGTCCTCGCCCACCGGCTCGCGCATGAGCTCCACGACGTGTACGGAGAGCGGATCACCCTCCTCGTACCCGTGCGCGGTGACGAGCCGCAGCCGCCCTCCGGCCGCCCTGGCCGCGCCGCCTCGCTCTTCGGCCGGGTGACCGCCGCCATGACACGTACACCCGTTCTGGACCAGCGCGACGCGCCCGAGGGCCGGTCGATCAGACTGGTGGAGACGGCCGTGGTCGACGACGCGGTGCTGATCGACGCGGGAGTGGAGCGGGCCGCCGCGCTCGCCCTCGTCCATGACGACGACGAGACCAACATCCGCGCCGCCCTCGCGGCCCGCCGGCTCAACCCGCGACTGCGCCTGGTCATCCGGCTCTACAACCGCAGGCTCGGGCAGCACCTGGAGACGCTCCTCGACCAGGCCGCGACGGTCGCCGAGCCCGGCCTCGACCCGAAGGAGCTCGACGCGGCGACGACCGTGCTCTCGGACGCCGACACCGCGGCGCCCGCGCTCGCGGCCACGGCCGTCGCCGGTACGAGCAAGGTCGTGCAGGCCGGCGGGCTGCTGCTGCACGCCGTCGAGCGGACCCCGCCCGCCCGGGGCGAGGTCGCCGACCCGGGGCTCTGCACGCTCGCGCTGCTCTCGGCGACGACGAACGACCCGGCCGGCGTCGAGGGCGCCGAAGGCAGCGGCGCCCAGGGCCCTCTGCTCCTGCCCGACGACCGGGCGGTCGCCGCCGCCCCCGGCCGGGGCACGGTCGCCCTCGAAGCGATCACCTACGCGGGCCCCACCCTCTCCCACAAGCGGTTCGGCGGCTCCTCCCTGCCCGTGGGCTCGCTGTTCTCCCGCAGACTGCGCTGGTCGCTCGCGGGCGTCACCGCCGCCGTCGGGGCGATCGCCCTCGCCACGTGGCTGGCCACCGACGACCACCCCCTGCACGCCGCCTACCTCACGCTCCTCGACATCTTCGCCATCGGAGACCCGGCGGTCGAGGAGACGACCGGTCGTCAGGTGCTGCAGATTCTCGCCGGGTTCGTCGGGCTCCTCCTGATGCCGGTGCTCATGGCGGGCATCCTCGAGGCGCTCGGCACCTTCCGTACCGCGACCTCGCTCCGCCGCCCGCCCCGCGGGCTCTCCGGACATGTGGTGCTGCTCGGGCTCGGCAAGGTCGGCACCCGCGTCCTCGCCCGGCTGCGCCGCCTGGACATCCCCGTGGTCTGCGTCGAGTCCGACCCCGAGGCCCGCGGCATCGCCCTCGCCCGCCGCCTGCGCGTCCCCACCGTCATCGGCGACGTCACGGAGGAGGGCGTCCTTGAGGCCGCCCGGATCCACCGGGCGCACGCTCTCCTCGCGCTGACCAGCATCGACATCACCAATCTGGAGGCCGCGCTCTCCGCCCGTTCGGTCAAGCCCGACCTCCGGGTCGCGCTGCGGCTCTACGACGACGACTTCGCCACCGCCGTCTACCGAACCCTGCGCGCCGCCCACCCCGAGGCGCTCACCCGCAGCCGCAGCGTCTCGCACCTGGCGGCTCCCGCCTTCGCGGGAGCCATGATGGGCCGCCAGATCCTGGGCGCCATCCCGGTGGAGCGCAGGGTGCTGCTCTTCGCGGCCGTGGAGGCGGGCGGCAACCCGTACCTGGAGGGCCGTACGGTGGCCGAGGCCTTCCGGCCGGGAGCCTGGCGGATCATCGCCCGCGCCACGGGTTCGGCGCCTCTCGGCAGGCACGCGGCGGGGCTCGTCTGGCAGTTGGAGCCGGACCGGGTCCTCGGCGCGGGCGACCGGGTCCTCGTCGCCACCACCCGGCGCGGTCTGGCCGAACTCCTCGGCCGTCACCCCCGTCCCCCGCGTCAGGAGCGGCCCGATTCCACCCGCCACAGGGCGGGTTGACCGTAGGATCCGAACCCCGCACCAACCGTCACCCACGCGCGTCGCATCGAACGTCCTCGCCGTCAGGAGAAGCCGTTGAACGCCACGCCCCACCGCCTCGACCCCACCGGCGGCTGCCCGCACGCCGCCAACGCGCGACTGCTCGCCCAAGGGGCCGTGAGCCCCGTGGTCCTGCCCGGAGAGATAGAAGGCATGGCCGTGCTCGGCCACGAAGCGCTGCGCGAGTTCCTCACCCACCCCGAAGTCGCCAAGAGCGCCCAGCACTTCAGCGCCCTCGCCGAGGGCAGGATCCCGGCCGGCTGGCCCCTGCGGACGTTCGCCACCGTGCGGGGCATGACCACCGCAGACGACGCCGACCACCGCCGGCTGCGCTCCCTCGTCGGCAAGGCGTTCACCGTCCGCCGGGTCGAGGCGCTGCGGCCCCGCATCGAGACGCTCACCGCCGGACTCCTGGACCGGCTGGCCGACGCAGCCCGCTCCGCGGACGGCGTCGCCGACCTGCGCCGGCACTTCGCCCTGCCGCTGCCCCTGAGCGTCATCTGCGACCTCCTCGGTGTCGACGAGGGCCACCAGGAGCGGCTGCACCACCTCTCCAACCAGGTCGTGGCCACCGACATCGGTCCCGAGGAGGCCCTCGCCGCCAACCGGGAGCTTCTGGAGCTCCTCACCGCCGTCGCCGCCGACCGCGCCCGCCACCCCGGTGACGACCTCACCAGCGCCCTCATCGCCGCCCGCGACGAGGGCGGCGACCGGCTCAGCCCGCCCGAGCTGATCGGCACGATGGTCCTGCTGATCATCGCCGGCCACGAGACGACCCTGAACCTCGTCACCAACGCGGTCCGCGCCCTGTGCGCGCACCGCGACCAGCTCGCCCACGTCATGGCGGGGCGCGCCGCCTGGTCGGACGTGGTCGAGGAGACGCTGCGCTGGGACAGCCCGGTGAGCTACTTCCCGTTCCGCTACCCCACCCGCGACCTGACCGTCGACGGCACGCTCATCCCGAAGGGCACACCGGTCCTGGCCGGTTACTCGGCGGCCGGGCGCGACACGAAGGCCCACGGCCCGGACGCCGACCGCTACGACGTCACCCGCGTCCCCGCGGCCAAGCACCTCTCCCTGGGGCACGGCGCCCACTACTGCCTGGGCGCCCCGCTCGCCCGGATGGAGGCGACCATCGCCCTGGAGGCGCTCTTCACCCGCTTCCCCACCCTCGACCTGGCCGTGCCGGAATCGGACCTGACCCGCCACGCGAGCTTCGTCGGCAACAGCGTCCGCACCCTCCCCGTCCGCCTCACCCCCTAGGGCCTTTCGTTCGGATCGAAAGGCCCCAGGCCGACGCGCGGTCCCTCACCCCGTCCGGCCGAGGTCGGCGGCGGGGGAGGCGCGCAGGGCCGACACGAGATGCAGCAGTCTCGCCTCGTTCCCGGACAGCCCCGCCGCGCGCAGCGCCTCGTCGGCCTCGGCCATGGGGTGAGTGAGCATCGCCGCCGCGTAGGGAACGAGGTGCGGATCCGTCAGCACGGCCTGGGTGGACTCCAGCAGACGGAGGTACGCCTGGGCTGCGGCGCGCTCACGGACGGTGATCGTGGTCATGTCTGGCTCCCTCTCGACAGGTTGGCTGCCTCCACCCTCTCGTACGGGTCTGACATCGACCCTCGAACCGGGTTCCGGTGGGCGTGGCTCAGGCCGGATCCGGAAGGGACGGCCAGGCGGCCGCCGCACCCGGGGACCCCGCCCTCCGCTCTCGGGACGCCCGCTCGTCGGCGTCCGCCAACCAGAACCAGATGGGCGGGAGGACCAGCTCGATCACGGTCAGCGCCACCTGGAACGAGTGCGGCCATCCGTGCACCGCCAGGGACAACAACCGCCCCGCGCCGCCCAGGAGGAACACCGCCGCGAGCCACCGCACCACCCGCGCCGGGACGGGGTGTTGCCTGGCCGCCCACAGCCAGACGAGCCCGTACCCGGCGAAGATCGCGCCGAAGAACCGGCCCAGGCTGTCCAGAGTGGGGCCGGCGTCGGCCTCGCCCGGAATCGCGGCGTTGCCGCCGACCACGTGGAACAGCCCGATCGCCGTGCAGGCGAGGCCCATCACCCAGGCGAACGCCCGGAGTGCCCTGGCCATATGACTCCACCCCACTTAGTTGACGTGTGTCTACTTAGCTTCAGAGTAGGGCCCCTTGGTGGACGAGTGTCAAGTAATCTGGGTGCGTGCCTCCCCGCCGACGTCTGAGCCCTGCCGACCGCCGTGCCCAACTGCTGGCCGTCGGCGCCCGGCTCTTCGCCGCCGCCCCCTACGACGACGTGCTGATGGAGGACGTCGCCCGGCAGGCCGATGTGTCCCGTGCCCTGCTCTACCAGCACTTCCCGAGCAAGCACGCGCTCTTCGCGGCGGTGTACCAGGAGGCCGCCGAACGGCTGCTGGAGGCGACCGCGTTCGATCCTGACGCCACGCTCGTCGAGCAGCTCGCCCAGGGACTTGACGCCCACCTCGACTACTTCGTCGCCAACCGGCACGCCGTCCTTGCCGCGAACCGGGTGCTGGCGGGTGATCCCGTCATCCAGACGATCATGACGGACGAACTCGACGCCCTGCGCTCACGCCTGCTCGGTGTGCTCCCGCTCGCCGACGCGCGCACGCACGCCGCCGTCTCCGCGGCGCTGAAGGCCTGGCTCGTCTTCGTCCAAGTGCTGTGCGTGGACTGGCTCACGCGCGAGACCTGCACCCGCACCGAACTGCGGGACACCTGCATCGGCGCGGCGGTCGGCGCCCTGCGCCCCCTGCTCGCCGACGACCCCGCCCCGGACTGGCCGCCCGCTCCGTCCGCCTGAACCAGCCCGGCCGGCCGGCCCCCCGACCGGCCGGCCCGACCGGAACCCGCCCCACAGGACCGACCGGCCCGACCGGCCCCCGGCCGAGCGTCGATCAGGACCCGCCCCGCCCGTCCAGCCACTCCGCGAGCCGTTCGAGGAAGATCCGCTGGCCCGGAACGAGCAGGGGCGCGGCCGACTCCGGGGTGAACCAGCCGACCCGGTCGATCTCCGGGAACTCCTGTACGGCACCGGAGCCCCGCGGCCATTCCATGGTGAACGTGCCCGGTACGACCAGGGTCGGGTCGAGGTCGCCCTCGACCGCCCAGATCGTGACGGTCTTTCCGCTCGTCTGCCGGGCCTCGCCGAGCGCGATCCGCTCGCCTTCGGGTGCCGGCAGGCCGAGCTCCTCCTCGAACTCGCGGCGGGCGGCGGCCTGCGGTGCTTCCTCGGGGCCGTACTCGCCCTTGGGGATCGACCAGGCGGAGACGTCCTTCGACGCCCAGAAGGGCCCGCCCATATGGCCGATGAGCACCTCGAAACCGCCGTCCGCCGTCCGGCGGAAGAGAAGGAGCCCAGCGCTGCGCTTGTCCGGCATACCGCTCAGTGTCGCCGAGCGGGTCAGATACCGCAGCTGCTCGCCGACCAGAAGCGCGAGGCGCGGGTGTCCACGTGCGCGTGGTCGCCGTGGCCCGGGTAGCCCGGGCCGAGGATGCCGTTGAAGCCGTGGTTGCGTGCCTGCTTCGCGAGCGTGCACAGCGAGGGCGATCCCGTCAGGTCGATGCCGTCGCCGTACAGATGGCGGCTGTCGGACGCGCCGCCCACCGCCGAGTTGCAGGCGTACGAGCGGAAGCCGCTGCTCACCGAGATCGGCACGTCGCCCAGCGCGTGGCGCAGCGCCTCCAGCTTCCACATCGCGCGCAGGGCGTTGGACTTGGCGGTGGCCGCGCTGACGGCCCCGCCGGAGAAGTCGCCGTTGCACTTGTTGAGCTCGGCGTAGGTGAAGTGGATCGGTGTGCAGTCCGCGTCCTGGAGGGCGTACAGCTTCGCGAAGGTCGCCGGACCGGCGACGCCGTCCGCGGCGAGTCCGTACGCCTGCTGGAAACGGGTCACGGCGGCCTGGGTGGCCGGGCCGTAGGAGCCGTCGACCGCGAGGACCGCCCCGTAGCCGGGGTAGCCGGCCACCCGGATCTGCAGCTGTGTCACGTCCGCACCGGACATGCCCGACGAGAGCGTGCGGCCCCAGGTGTAGCACTCGTCGGCGTGCGCCGTGCCGGACGTCGCGACCGTGCCCGTGAGGGCGGCGGCCACCACCAGAAGCGTGGCGAGCAGGGATCTGACCATGCGCCGGACCATGACACCTCCGTGTCGTAACTGGACGGGGTCTCCGCCCGCAGTATTTGCCATGAACATGACCAGCAGGATGGGGGGAGGTGACGCGGCGGTCAACGGTTCCGGGCACCTGCCAGTGGCCCAGGCCACTGGCAGGTCAGGCCGTGACCCGAACCGTCACGGGCCCACCCGCCGGATCGACATGGCGCGCCCATCCGGCGGCCACCCGCACCGAACGGTGCGGCGACGCCGTACCCAGAAGCCGGGAGCGGTGGAGGACCCGGCCGTCCTGACGGACCTCCACGAGCGGCCGGGCCAAGGGCTCGCTCACCCGCAGGAGGAGCGGGCAGCGCGCGGGGCCCTCGGGCGGCTGGGGCGTGAACCGGTTCGGAGCCACCCACTCCACCGGGCCTTCCACCCGCACCGGCACCGCCGTCACCGGCCAGGGCTCTCCGGCCAGATGGCGCAGCACGGCGTCCGCCGCGGCCCTCCCCTCGGCCGCCGCGGCCCCCGCCGACTCGACCCCGCGCAGGACGTTGCCCGCCGCGAAGACGCCCGCCGTGGCGGTGCGGTGGGCGCCGTCGACCGAAGGGCCGCGCGTACCGCCGTCGAGGGGCACCCCGCCCGACCGGGCCAGTTCGTGCTCGGGAATCCAGTCCCCGGTGAACACGACCGTGTCGCAGCCGATCACACCCTCCCGGCCGTCCGCGCGGCGCACCCGGACACCCGTGAGCCGCCCCCGGCCCAGCAGTTCGGTGACCGCGGTGCCGGTCAGCAACGGGGGCGCGGGGAGCGCGCCGAACCACCTCCGGGACCGGGGATGTTCGGTGACCAGCGCCACCACGTCGACCTGCGCCCGGCGGAGCGCCCGCACCGCGTTGTGGGCCACCGGCTCCGCGCCGATCACGACGGCGCGCCGCCCGAGCCGCTCGCGCCGGACCCCGTACAGGTGCACGGACTGCTGGAGCTCACCGGTCGTCAGCACTCCGGCAGGACGGGTCCCCGGTACGAGACGTGCGCTGCGCGGCCGTTCCCGCGCACCGGTCGCCAGGATCACCGCCCGCGCGGTGATCCTCTCCAGGCCGGTCGGTGCCGTCACGTCCAGGGTGAGCGGCCCGGCCCAACCGGTCACCGACACACCGGTACGGACCGTGGCGCCGGCCCTGCCCGCCGCGCGCGCCAGCCGGCGGGCGTATCCCGGCCCGTCCAGCGGCCGCCCGAAGTCCGCCAGGCCGAAACCGCCGTGGGCGCAGTGGCGCGGTGCCCCGCCGGCCTCCCGCTCACGCTCCAGGACCTCGACCCGGAACCGCCCCGCACTCGCGGCGGCGAGCCGCTGCGCCGAGGCGAGTCCGGCGGGCCCCGCGCCGACGACGAGGACATCGACGAACCGCTGCACGGGTCCGTCGTGACTCGGCTGCCCGCTCACCCCTCCCGCCACGGCCGCCCCACCCCCTCCTCGAACAGCGCCCGTACCTCTGCGCCGCAGGAGAACCCCTGGCACCGGCCGCCCCGCGCCCGCGTCCTGCGCCGCAGCCCGTCCAGCGAGGCCGGTGCGACCGTCGAGGCGAGCGCCGCCCGGATCTCGCCCCGGGTCACCCGCTCGCAGTGGCAGACGATCGCCCCGAACTCCGGCTCCCGGGAGATGAGTTCGGCATCCCGGTACGGGCGCGGGAAGGCCTCGCCGAGGTTGGGCATCCGGACCGGCGCGAGCGGCCGCTCCGCCCCGAGCGCGAGGCCGCACTCGGCGAGCAGCTCCACCATGTGCGCGGCGATCGCAAGCGAGGCCGTCAGGCCGGTCGACCGGATGCCGCCCGCGGTGACGTACCGCAGCCCGGGATGGGCGGCGCACTTGTAGTCGTCGTGCTCGGTGGCCGCCCGCAGCCCCGCGTAGACCGCGGTGACCTCCTCGTCGAGCAGTGCGGGCAGCACGCGCCGCCCCTGGTCCAGGAGGCCCGCAAGTCCTTCGGCGGTCGTTCCGGTGGCCGTCCGGTCGTCGAGGTTCTCCGCCGTCGGGCCGAGCAGCACCTTCCCGTACACCGTCGGCGCGACCAGCACCCCCTTGCCCAGAGCGCCCGGCACGGGCAGGAGGATGTGGCGGACGAGCGAGCGGGCGAAGGAGTCGAAGACGATCAACTGGCCGCGCCGCGGCGTCACCGTGAAGTCCCGGCGCCCGAACAGCGCGTCGAAGCGGTCCGCGTGGAGCCCGCAGGCGTTGACGACATAGCGGGCCCGCAGCACGCCCCGGGGCGTGACCAGTCGGTGCGGCGCGCCCGGATCGGCCTTCTCCACAGGACAGTTGAGGTGCAGGTCGACTCCGGAGCGGACGGCCTGGGTGGCGTACGCGAGGGTCGTCGTCCAGGGGCAGATGATCGACTCGCCCGGCACGTCGAGGGCTCCGAGCGCCCCCGGACCCAGGTGGGGCTCCCGCGCCCGGAGTTCGTCGGCGGCCAGGAGGCGAGTGCTTCGACGGCCGTTGCGTACGGCCTTGTCGGCGAGGCGGGGGAGTGCGGCCAGCTGCTCCTCGTCCCAGGCGACGAGGAGTGCGCCGAGGGGCTCCACGGGAATGCCCGTCTCCGCCGCGTAGTCGAGGAGCAGACGCTGCCCCTCCCGCACCAGTCGCGCTTCCAGCGAACCGGGGACCGCGTCGAAACCCGTGTGCAGGATCGCGGTGTTGGCCTTCGACGTGCCCTCGCCGACGTCCCCGGACGCCTCGACCAGGGCGACCCGCAACGGTCTGCGGGCCAGTTCGCGCGCGATCGCGCAACCGACCACCCCTGCGCCGACGACCACGACGTCGTACGCGGCGCCGGGCGCCGAGGTGTCCGGCAGGGTACCGGCGCGGGTCACCGCCCCGATCCGCCGGTCCGGCGGCGCCGGTCTGTCCGGGTTCATGGCCGGGCCGCCCCCTCGGTCCCGTCGAGCAGCGCCGCCACGGCCGTACGGAACCGGCCGAGGCGCTCGTCCGCCTCCGCTCCGGTCACGGCGGGCTCGTAGACGGCCGACGGCTTCCACTCCGGTACGGCCTCGTGCACAGGGAGCCCGGGGTCGAGCCCGAGCCGCGCGACCGCGCCGACGCCGAGCGCCGTCGCGTCGGGCAGGGCCGAGACCTCGACGGGGAGTTGGAGCAGGTCCGCCTGCGTCTGCATCAAGAGCGCCGAGCGGGTGAGACCGCCGTCCACGCGCAGGGAGGTGAGCGGTCGGCCGAGATCGCTCGCCGCCGCGGCCGCCAGCTCCACGACCTGTGCGGCGATCCCCTCGCAGAGCGCCCTGACCAGGTGTCCCGCGGTCGTGTCCAGGCCGAGGCCCTGCACGGAGCCGCGGACGTCGCCCCGCCACCAGGGCGCGGCGAGACCCGCGAGTGCCGGGACGAAGGTGACCCCGCCGGTGTCCGGCGCCGTCGCGCCCACCGCGTCGAGTTCTCCGGCGCCCGACAGCACCCCGAGATCGGTCAGCCACCGCACGGCGGACGCGGCCGTGTACACCTGACCGTCCAGGCAGTAGCTCGTCCGGCCCCGCAGGCGCCAGGCCACACAGCTCACCAGGCCCGAGTCGCCGCGGCGCGGCGAGGAGCCCGTCTGGGCGAGCAGGAACGCCCCGGTTCCGTAGGTGCACTTGGCCGCGCCGGGGGTGGTGACGCTCTGGGCGAGCAGGGCCGCCTGCTGGTCCACGAGCAGCCCCGTCAACGGGATCGGCCGGCCGAACGCCGTCGTCGTTCCGATGTGCGTGTCCGCGTCGACCACCTGCGGCAGCCGTTCGGCGCCCAGGCCGTAGACGTCGAGGGCGGGCGCGGACCAGGACACCGAGTCCAGGTCGAGGAGCCCGGTGCGCCCCGCCGTCGCGGCATCGGTGACGAACGCGCCCGTCAGACGGTGCACCAGCCACGCGTCGCTCGTGGTGACCACTCCCGCCCCGGTGAGCCGACGACGGATCCAGGCCATCTTGGGAGCGGCGAAATAGGGATCGAGCGGAAGTCCGGTCCGCTCCTTCAGCTCAGCCGCGTGCTGCGCGAGTTCGGTGCAGATGTCGGCCGCTCTGCGGTCCTGCCAGACGAGCGCGTCGGTGAGGGGTTCACCCGTCGCGGGATCCCAGGCGAGGACGGTCTCGCCCTGGTTGGCCAGAGCTACGGCGGCGACCGGGGTGTCCGCCTCGGCGAGCGCGGCGCGGCCTGCGGCGACGACGGAGTCGTAGAGCTGTGCCGGATCGACCTCGACCAGGCCACCGGGCAGATGGCGAGGCCGTACGGGCGCGGAGCCCGTTCCGATGACGCCCCGTTCGGGGCAGACGACGAGCGCCTTGGTCCCCGACGTTCCCTGGTCGACGGCGAGCACCGGACCCGTCATCACTCGTCCTCCTGCCCCTCGAAGGGTCGCGGGCCTTGATCGCGGAACCGGCAAGACTGGTGCACGCGCCGCGTCCCGTCAAGCGGAGCGGAGCCTGTCCGTCGGCTTCCTCCATGGGAGGTGACACATGCTCAAATTCGCTCCGTGGCTGGATAGTTACGGTCAGATTCGAAAGATGATCGCGATCAACCGGCGGAGCCTATAGTGATCGCCGATCATCGCCGATCACCACTGACCGACGCCGACCAGCGGCCGATACGCGTCACCGATGCGCCCCACCCACCGAGGAGCCATGTCACCCACCGCACGTCACGTTCCGTGATGGCTGGGCACGGATTCAAGCCCGTCTACCATCCGGCGGGCCACGACCACGCCCTGCGCAACGCGGTCCAGGAGCTGCGGACCGGCCGCTGGGTGTCGACGGCCCGATTACTCGACGAGACCCCCGGCTGGGCCGACTGGACACGGCGTACCCAAGTGCTCGCCACCGTCGCCGCGGGCGGCGACGTCGTCCAGACCTGGCGGACCGAGGAGCCGGACAGCGTCCCCGCGCTCGTCCTGCACACCCGCGTCGCCGTCGAACGCGCCGTACGCGCCCACCGCGGCGGTCACCCCCGCACCCGCGAACTGTGGCAGGAGGCCTGGACCGCCTGCCGTCGCTCCGCCGAGAGCGCGCCCGCCGACCCCGTCCCCTGGATCTGCCTGCTGGCCCTCGCCGCCCTCGACGACCGGCAGCGGATGCCCGAGCACCGGCAGTCCCCGCCCGCGCCGCTCCTCCCGCCCGGCCCCTGGGGGCTGCTCGCCGAGGCCGAGCGGCGCGATCCGCAGAACCGCGAGGCGCACCACCGGTTGCTGCAGTTCCTCTACGTCCGCCGCGCGGGCTCCTTCTCCGAGGCCGTCAACTACGCGCAGTGGGCCGCAGGTTCCGCCCCCACCGGCTCGGCCCTGCACGCCCTGCCGCTGTACGTCAGGGTGGAGCGCTACCGACGGGAACGCGGCCACACGCACGCCCTGGACCTGCACTGGGTCGCCGAGGACGCGGTCCGTGACGCCCAGCAGGCCCTGCGGTCCTGGTTCCTCTTCTGCGCCACCGACGAGGCGTCCCTGCTCGACCTCAACCACCTCGCCCACGCGCTCTTCGGCGCCCAGCGCTTCGCCGACGCCGCCCGGGTCTTCGAGGCCCTGGGGCCGTACCACACGGTGCTGCCCTGGGCGTACCGCACCGAGCACCCCGACGACCGGGCGCTCGCCACCGAGTTCTTCGTCCGCGCCCGCGCGCGCTGTCTCGACCCCTGACACCCGCTCCGTCCGCTCAGCCTTCCCTCTCCCCTGCCCCCCACTCCGGAGGTACGCCATGTCCCGCACCGCGCCCGTCGACGAGACAGCCAGGCCCCGCGCGGGCGGCCAGGACGACGAGGCCCGGCTGAGGGAACTCGGCTACCAGCCCGTCCTGGCCCGTCGCATGGGCGGCTTCGGCAACTTCGCCATCAGCTTCTCCGTCATCTCGATCCTCTCCGGGTGCATGACGCTCTACGGGTTCGGCCTCGGCACCGGCGGCCCCGCCGTCATGCTGTGGGGCTGGGCGGGCGTCGGGCTCTTCGTGCTCTGCGTCGGACTCGCCCTCGCCGAGGTCACCAGCGCCTATCCGACCTCCGGCGCGCTCTACTACATGGCCGACCGGCTGGGCGGCCGCCGCTGGGGCTGGTACACCGGCTGGCTCAACCTGCTCGGCCTGCTCGGCGCGATCGCCGGCATCGACTACGGCGCCGCACTGTTCACCGGAGCGTTCCTCAACCTCCAGTGGGGCATCGTGCCCACCGCCGGCTCGACCTTCCTGATCTTCCTCGCCATCCTGCTGCTGCACGCCGGCCTCAACCTCTTCGGCGTACGGCTCGTCAGCGTGCTCAACTCCATCAGCGTCTGGTGGCACCTCGCGGGAGTCGCCGTGATCGTCGGGGCGCTCGCGTTCATCCCCGACCGCCACCAGTCCGCCGAGTTCGTCTTCACCGAGTTCGTCAACGACACCGGCTGGGCCAACCCGTTCTACGTCGCGGCCATCGGCCTGCTGCTCGCCCAGTACACCTTCTCCGGGTACGACGCCTCCGCCCACCTCTCCGAGGAGACCTCCAACGCCTCGGTCAGCGCCGCCAAGGGCATCGTCCGGGCCATCTGGGTCTCATGGATCGCCGGTTTCGCCCTGCTCGCAGGACTGACCTTCGCGATCCAGGACTACGCGGGCACCCAGAACAGCGCCACCGGCGTACCCCCGGCGCAGATCCTCCTCGACGCGCTCGGCTCCGGCGCCGCCAGCGCGCTGCTGCTCGTGGTGATCGTCGCCCAGCTCTTCTGCGGCAACGCCGAGGTGGCCGCCGCCAGCCGGATGGTCTTCGCCTTCAGCCGGGACAACGCCCTGCCCGGCTCCGCCCTCTGGCGGAAGGTCAGCAGCCGGACGCAGACCCCGGTGCCCGCGGTCTGGCTCGCCGTCGGCGTCGCCGCCCTCCTCGCCGTCCCCTCGCTCTACTCCGCGACCGCGTACGGCGCCGTCACCGCGATCAACGTCATCGGCATCACCCCCGCCTACGCGATCCCCATCTACCTGCGCCTGCGCGCGGGCAAGCGGTTCACGCCAGGACCGTGGAGCCTGGGCCGGTGGAGTCGCCCGATCGGCTGGGTCGCCGTGGTCTGGGTCGCGCTCGTGACCGTGCTCTTCTGCCTGCCCCAGAAGTCGCCGGTGACGATCGACTCGATGAACTACGCGGTCATCGCGCTGGCCGTGGTCCTCGTGCTGGCCAGCGTGTGGTGGTACGTGGCGCGCCGCTCGTACGGCACGCCGTCGGCGTACGGAACGGCGCGCGAGGAGGCGGAGATCGAGGAGGGGATCGTCTGACGGGTCCCAGCCGGCGGATAGCGGAGATCGGATATCGGATCCAAGATCCAATATCCGTGATCCGTGATCCGTGATCCGTGATCCAGGATATTGGATCCGATCCTCCGTCGTCAGCCGCTGAACTCGTAGGTCCAGGAGACCCCCTGGGCCGCGCAGTCGATGTCCGTGATCTCCAGCGCGTGCCCGTGCTGGTCGCACACCACCCGGTGGACGGCCAGCCGGGGCGCCCCGCCTCCGACTCCCGTCGCCCGGCCCGGCGGCACGCCGATCGACTCCCGTCGGGTGAGCCGTAGTCCGGCCTGGTGCATCCAGTGGTAGAGCAGGCGCATGTCCGGGTGGAGCACGGAGCCCCTGGTGCGCCGGTACTTGGCGAGCTGCGGGATCTCGATCAGCGCGGCCCGCGAGAACCAGGAGACCGACCGTTGCATCGGCGTCCCGCCGGGGGAGAGGACGACGTGCCGGTGGACGAGGGTCGGCTCGCCGGGTACGAGCCCGAGTCGCGTCGTCAGTCCGGCCGGCGGCGCCTCCCAGGTGAGCGAGGTGCGCACGAGGGCGTCGGCGGCCTCCGTGCCGCCGGGGAAGAGTTGCCGGCGTACCGTCAGAGCCGGTTCGCCCGGCTCGCGTCCGGTGCCCGCGGCGAACGTGCCGCGCCGGTCGGTGACGACGAGCCGTTCCTCGCGCAGGAGTTGGAGCGCGCTGCGGACGGTCTGCCGGTTGACGTGGTAGCGGTGGGCGAGCGAGCGCTCGGACGGGAGCCGGCTGCCCGGCGCGATCCGCCGGTCGGCGAGGTCGTCCCGCAGTGCCGCGGCGACCTTCAGGTAGAGCGGGACCGCCGCCGGGTGCTCGGGTTCCGGTACGGGTGCGGCTTCGGTCATGGTGCGAACCCCTCTCTTTGCTCAGCGTGACAGTCTGGTCCGCAGGGGTGATCAATTCCTATCATTGGTCTAAACCATTAAGGAAGGGGCGGCGAAAGGGAGTGGCCGAAAGCCGGATCGCCCCGGAGTGCGGACCGCGCCGTCTGACCTTGTAATGAGTCTCAACCGGACATGGCTGCGGAAGAGGCGGGTGAGGCCGGATGACGACACCGGCGGAGCGGGCCGAGGCGGGGAAGGCGGCGCGCAAGAGAGTGCCGCGCTCCTCACACGGCCGCTGGATACCCCCCTCGCAGCGCCAGGACCCCCTGCGCATCCTGGAGCGGCAGTCCGTCGACCGGGTGCCCGAACTGATCCCGATCCGGTACGGCAGGATGGCCGTCTCGCCGTTCGCGTTCCTGCGCGGCGCGGCCGCCGTCATGGCCGCCGACCTCGCCCCGCAACGGCACACCGGACTCACCGTCCAGCTCTGCGGCGACGCCCATCTGCTCAATTTCGGCGTCTACGCCTCACCCGAACGGGCGCTCCTCTTCGACGTGAACGACTTCGACGAGACCCTGCCGGGACCCTTCGAGTGGGACGTCAAGCGGCTGGCCGCCAGTGTGGCCGTCGCCGCCCTGCAGAACGGCACCAGCAAGGCCAAGGCCCGCCAGGCGGCCGTCGTAGTGGGGGAGGCGTACCGCGAGGCCATGCGCCGCCTCGCGAGCCTCGGCGAGCTCGCCGTCTGGTACGAGCGGATCGACGCCGACGACCTGGCCCCGCTGGTCCGCCGGAACCGGCGTGCCACGTTCGAGAACCGCCTCGCCAAGGCCCGCCGCCGCACGAGCCTGCAGGCGCTGGGCAAGCTCACGGCCCTCGACGAACAGGGGGTCCGGCAGATCGTCGACGACCCCCCGCTCCTGGAACGGGCCGCGGACCTCGACCGGGTGACCCTCGGCAAGGTCTTCAGCGACTACCGCAGCTCGCTCTCCGAGGAGCGCCGGCTCCTCCTGGACCGCTTCCACTACGTGGACGCGGCCCGGAAGGTCGTGGGCGTCGGCAGTGTCGGCACCCGCTGCTTCATCCTGCTGCTCCAGGGCAGGGACGACGGCGACCCGCTGATCCTCCAGATCAAGGAGGCGGGCCCGTCGGTACTGGAGGAGTACCTGCCGCCGACCGTGTACCGGCACCAGGGGCAGCGGGTCGTCCGGGGCCAGCGACTGACCCAGGCCGCGAGCGACATCTTCCTCGGCTGGATGACCGGCCCGGAGAAGCGTCACTTCTACTGGCGGCAGCTGCGTGACATGAAGGGCTCGGCCGAGGTGGAGGCCATGTCGCCCGCGATGCTCCGCGCGTACGCGGGCCTCTGCGGCCGCGCCCTGGCCCGCGCGCACGCCCGCTCGGGCGACCGCATCGCCATCGCCGCCTACCTCGGTTCGTCGGGTGTCTTCGACCAGGCCGTCGCCGACTTCGCGATGCGCTACACGGACCAGAACGCCGACGACTACGCGGCCCTGGGCGCGGGGATCGCCGCGGGCGTGATCACCGCGGCGCCGGGCGTCTGACACCCGCCCCGGCGCCGCCGAGCCGCGGCTACGTCTCGCGCCGCCCTACGCCTCGCGCAGCCCCTGCGCCTCGCGCCGCATCGGCGGCTCGGCCGGGGTCTTCGGCACCGGGCCGAAGAGCACCTGTCGGGCGACCGCAGGGGCGAAGAGGGCGGTCATCGGCACCTTGAGGGTCAGCACCGAGCGGAACGCGGCGCCCACGACCGGGTCCCCTCCGTACCGCTCCTGGAGCCGGCGCAGATACCAGCCCACCGGCCGGTCCACCGCCCGCGCGGCGAGGTCGTTCCCCGTCGCGCCCGGCATCTTGCGGTCCGCCCCTGCCGCGATGTCCCAGGCCTGCTTGGAGGCGTCGAGCAGCGCCTTCTGCACGGTCCGCGTGGTCGGGGTCCGCTTCGGGTCGGCGAGCACCCGCCGCAGGGTCACCGCGCTCATCGCGGCCACGGCCATGCCCTGTCCGTAGATGGGGTTGAACGCGCAGAGCGCGTCGCCGACGGCGAGGAAGCCGGCCGGCCTGCGGCCCGGACGGTCGTACCGGCGGCGGACGTTGGCCGTCTGCCGGAATCCGTGCACCGGCGACTCGGGTGTCGCCTTCGCGATCCACTCGCTCAGGACGGGGTGCGGGAGCTTGGCCGCGAACGCCTCGAAGCCCTCCTCGTCGGTGGGCGGCAGGTCGTCGCGCAGCCCCGAGAAGGTGACCAGGTGGAGTCCGTCCCCGACGGGCAGCGCCACACCGCCGTACACCTGCTCGGGGTTGGGGACGATGTTGAAGCCCACGGCGTCCATGCCGGGGTCGGCCGGCCCCCGGTACATCCGGGTCGCGTAGCCGAGACCGGTGTCGATCGTCTCCTCGTGCGGCGCCTCCGCGCCGATCGACGCGAGCCAGTCAGGGGCGTGTGTGCCACGCCCCGAGGCGTCGACCACCAGGTCCGCCTCCAGGGGGCGGCTCTCGCGCTCCTTGCCCGCGCCGCGCTCACGCAGCCGCACGCCCCGCACGCGCGAGGCGTCACCGAGGAGGCCGACGGTCTCCGTGCCCTCGACGAGCTCGATCCGCGGATCGGCGAGGACCCGGCGGCGCACTAGCCACTCGAGCTGGGCGCGCGGCCCGGTGTAGAGGTGGGTCGTGGACGGAAGACGGCTGAACCAGCGTCCGTTCTGCCACTGCACCATGTCCGCGGGCATGCCCACCCGCGGTGCGCCGAGCTCGCTCAGTTCGCCCATGAAGCCGGGCAGCAGCGCGTCGAGCGCCTCCTGCCCCGAGTCGAGCAGCACGTGCACGTGGCGCGACTGGGGGACGCCAGGCCGCGCTTCGGGTCCTTCCGGGAAGCGGTCGCGCTCGACGACCGTGACCCGTTCCGCGTGTTCGCTGAGTACGCGCGCCGCCAGCAGGCCCGCGAGACTGCCCCCGATGACCACCGCGTGTCGTGTCTCGCGGTGCCCCAACTCGTCGGTCATCCCCGCCCTTTCAACGAAGTCCGGTCTACGGCGATCCAGTATCCACCGTCTCCCGGGGCACGTCGCGTGCGCCGAGCCGGAGGTGCTCGATGTGGTACACGGCCTCGTCGAGGAGTTGGGCGACGTGGTTGTCGTAGAGGCTGTACTCGATCCGGCGGCCCTGCCGCACCCCGGTCACCAGGCCCAGCGCCCGCAGCAGGCGCAACTGGTGGGAGACGGCGGACTGTTCCATCTCGATGGCCGAGGCCAGTTCGGTGACTCCGCAGGGGCCCTGCCGCAGTCGGGTGAGGATCATCAGCCGAGAGGGTGTCGCGAGCGCCTGGAGGGTGGCGGCGATCGTGGCCGCGGACTCCGCGTCCAGGTGGGTTGCCGGGGTCGTCCCGCCGTTCGCTCCGTGTCCCATGGGCTCATCGTAGTCGCGGTCGGGGAATCGCCGCGGATGTGAAACTGATGAATGAAGACCTCTTCATGTATTCCGCTATGGTGGTCGGGTCGGCCGCCCGCCGGCCACCCCCGTCATCCGCCCCGCCCCACGATCGAAGAGGTGCCCGCCCATGGCTTCCCCGGTGCTCGACGCGCGGACCGCCGCGTCCCCCGACAAGGCCGGGCCGTCCCCCCGGCGCACGCGCGCGTGGGCCCTGCCGGAGGTCCGCTGGGCGGCGCTGTCCGCCCTCGCCTTCCTGCTCGCCCTGCCCCTCGACCTGGCCGGAGCCCCTGCCTGGGCCTGGGGCCCGCTCTACGCGGTCTGCTACGCCGCCGGCGGCTGGGAACCCGGCCGGGAGGGCCTCGCCGCGCTGCGGGAGAAGACCCTCGACGTCGACCTGCTCATGGTCGTCGCCGCCCTCGGCGCCGCGGCGATCGGCCAGTACCTCGACGGTGGTCTGCTCATCGTCATCTTCGCCGTCTCCGGCGCCCTGGAGGCGCTGGCCACCCGCCGCACCGCCGACTCCGTGCGCGGACTCCTCGACCTCGCACCCGCCCGGGCCGTCCGCCTCACGGGCGCCGGGAGGGAGGAGCCGGTGGACGTCGCCGACCTGCGGGTCGGGGACACCGTCCTCGTACGACCGGGGGAGCGGCTGCCCGCCGACGGCACCGTGCTCGACGGAGCGAGCGACGTCGACCAGGCCGGCATCACCGGCGAGCCGCTGCCCGCCCCCAAGGCGCCGGGCGACGAGGTCTTCGCCTCCACCCTCAACGGCACGGGCGCGCTGCGGGTACGGGTCGACAAGGACGCGGCCGACTCCGTCGTCGCCCGGATCGTCGCCCTCGTCGAGGAGGCCAGCGCCACCAAGGCGCCCACGCAGCTCTTCGTCGAGAAGATCGAACAGCGCTACTCCGTCGGCGTCGTCGTCGCCACCCTCGCGCTCTTCGTGATCCCGCTCGCCCTCGGCGCCGACCTGACCCCCACCCTGCTGCGCGCCATGACCTTCATGATCGTCGCCTCGCCCTGCGCGGTCGTCCTCGCCACCATGCCACCGCTGCTCTCCGCCATCGCGACCGCCGGCCGGCACGGCGTCCTCGTCAAGTCGGCCGTGGTCATGGAACGCCTGGGCGCGGTCGACCGGGTCGCGCTGGACAAGACCGGCACCCTGACCGAGGGCGCGCCACGCGTCACCGGCGTCGAGGGCGACGAGCGGGCGCTCGCCCTCGCCGCCGCGGCCGAACTGCCCAGCGAACACCCGCTGGCCCGCGCCGTGGTGGCCGCCGCACGCGCGCGTGGGCTGCGCGTTCCCGAAGCGAGCGACTTCGCCTCGATCCCGGGCGAGGGCGTACGGGCGACGGTCGAGGGGCGGGAGGTACGGGTGCGCCGCGCGCCGGGCGAACACGCCGACACGGCCGTCGAGGTCCTCGTCGACGGCACCCGCGTCGCCGTCCTCGCCCTCGCCGACCGGCTCCGTGACGGCGCCCCCGAGGCGGTGGCCGCGCTGACCCGCCTCACCGGCGTCACGCCCACCCTGCTCACCGGCGACAACGCGGGCGCGGCGGCCAGGATCGCCGAGCGGACCGGCATCACCGACGTGCGCTCCGGGCTCCTGCCCGAGGACAAGGTCGCGGTGGTACGGGAGTGGGAGCGGACCGGCGCGCGGGTCCTGGTGGTGGGCGACGGCGTCAACGACGCCCCCGCCCTGGCCGCCGCGCACAGCGGCATCGCCATGGGCCGGGCCGGCTCCGACCTGGCCCTGGAGACCGCGGACGCCGTGGTCGTACGCGACGAACTGGCCGCCGTTCCCGCCGTCGTGGCCCTCTCCCGCCGCGCCCGCCGCCTGGTCGTGCAGAACCTGGTGATCGCGGGCACCTGCATCGCCGCCCTGGTCGTCTGGGACCTGGTCGGCCACCTGCCGCTCCCGCTCGGTGTGGCCGGACACGAGGGCTCCACGGTCCTGGTGGGCCTCAACGGCCTGCGCCTGCTGCGCGACGCGGCCTGGCGCAAGGCCTCCGCGGAAGGGCGTCCCCGGACGCCGTGACGCGCTCAGTCCTCCAGCTCGGCGAGCGCGTGGGTCAGCCACTCCACCCAGAAGCGCTCCAGGTCGATCCCGCCCCGCAGGACGAGGTGGCGCAGCCGGTCGGGTTCGGTCTCCCTGCGGGCGGCCGGGAAGTCCCGTGCCTCGATCGCCAGGTACTCCTCCCACTGCTTCCGGTGCAGATCGAGATGGCGGCGCAGCTCCGCGCGCATGCCCGGCGCCCCGACCACCGCCGCCGCGCGCATCCGGAGCAGGAGGGCGGAGCGGAGCGGCTTGGGGTCCTCGGTCCGGGCGACCCAGTCGGCCAGCTCGGTGCGGCCCGCGGGCAGCACCTCGTACTCCTTCTTCTGGCCACGCGCCGGCACCGGAGCGGGCAGGGCCCTGATGTGCCCCGCCTGCTCCAGCTTGCCCAGCTCGCGATAGATCTGCTGGTGCGTCGCCGACCAGAAGTAGCCGATCGACCGGTCGAAGCGGCGCGTCAGTTCGAGGCCCGAGGACGGTTTCTCGAGCAGCGCCGTGAGGATCGCGTGCGGGAGGGACATGCCCGCATCCTAGATTCGGCCCGCCGACGCGATCACAGGGTGGCGGCGAGCCGCGTGCCCTGGTCGATCGCGCGCTTGGCGTCCAGTTCGGCGGCCACGTCCGCGCCGCCGATGAGGTGCGCCGTGCGGCCCGCGGCGAGCAGCTCCTCGTACAGACCGCGGCGCGGCTCCTGGCCGGTGCACAGGACGACGGTGTCGACCGGCACGATCCGTGACTCGCCGTCGACGGTGAGGTGCAGGCCCTCGTCGTCGATCCGCTCGTACGCCACGCCCGCGACCATCGTGACGCCCCGGTGCTTCATCTCCGCGCGGTGGATCCACCCGGTGGTCTTGCCGAGACCGGCGCCGACCTTGGAGGTCTTGCGCTGCAGCAGGTGGACCTGGCGCGGCGGCCGGGGCCGCTCCGGGGCCCGCAGCCCGCCCCGGCCCTCGTACGAGGTGTCGACGCCCCACTGCTTGAAGTACGTCTCGGGGTCCTGGCTCGCGCCCTCGCCGCCGTCCGTCAGGTACTCGGCGACGTCGAAGCCGATGCCGCCCGCGCCGAGGATCGCGACGCGCTCGCCGACGGGCGCGCCGTCGCGCAGGACGTCGAGGTAGCTGACGACGCTCGGGTGGTCGACGCCCTCGATCTCCGGGGTGCGCGGCGTGACGCCGGTGGCGACGACGATCTCGTCGTACCCCTCCAGGTCGCCGGCCTCGACCGGGGTGTTCAGCCGGACCTCGACGCCGCGCGCGTCCAGCTGGACGCGGTAGTAGCGGAGCGTCTCGTCGAACTCCTCCTTGCCGGGGACGCGCTTGGCGATGTTGAGCTGCCCGCCGATCTCGTCGGCCGCGTCGAACAGGGTGACCGCGTGGCCGCGTTCGGCGGCGGAGACGGAGAAGGCGAGACCGGCCGGGCCCGCGCCGACGACGGCGATCCGCTTGGCGAGCCGGGTGGGGGAGAGGACCAGTTCGGTCTCGTGGCAGGCGCGCGGGTTCACCAGACAGGAGGTGATCTTCAGGCTGAAGGTGTGGTCGAGGCAGGCCTGGTTGCAGCCGATGCAGGTGTTGATGGTGTCGGCGCGGTCCGCGGCGGCCTTGGCGACGAAGTCGGGGTCGGCCAGGAAGGGGCGGGCCATGGAGACGATGTCGGCGCGGCCCTCGGCGAGGATCCGCTCGGCGACCTCGGGGGTGTTGATGCGGTTGCTGGTGACGAGCGGGATGCTCACCGAGCCCATCAGCTTCTGGGTGACCCAGGTGTACGCGCCGCGCGGGACGGAGGTCGCGATGGTCGGGATGCGGGCCTCGTGCCAGCCGATGCCCGTGTTGATGATGGTCGCGCCGGCGGCCTCGATCTCCTTCGCGAGGGAGACGACCTCCTCCAGCGTGGAGCCGCCGGGCACCAGGTCCAGCATGGAGAGGCGGTAGATGACGATGAAGTCCTCGCCGACCTGCTCGCGGATCCGGCGGACGATCTCCAGCGGGAAGCGCACGCGGTTGGCGTAGCTGCCGCCCCAGCGGTCGGTGCGGTGGTTGGTGGCGGCCGCGATGAACTCGTTGATGAGGTAGCCCTCGGAGCCCATGACCTCGACGCCGTCGTACCCGGCCTCCTTGGCGAGCTCGGCGCAGCGGGCGTAGTCCTCCACCGTCCGCTCGACCTCGGCGTCGGTCAGCTCGTTCGGTACGAAGGGGCTGATCGGCGCCTGGATCGCGCTCGGGGCGACGAGCCCGGGGTGGTAGGCGTACCGGCCGAAGTGAAGGATCTGCATGGCGATCCGCCCGCCCTCGGCGTGCACGGCGTCAGTGATCTGCCGGTGCTCGGCGACCTCCTCCTCGGTGGTCAGCTTGGCCCCGCCGTCCCACGGGCGGCCCGCCTCGTTCGGGGCGATGCCGCCGGTCACGATGAGCCCGACACCGCCGCGGGCGCGCTCGGCGTAGAAGGCGGCCATGCGCGCGAACCCGTTCTCGGTCTCTTCGAGACCGACGTGCATGGAACCCATGAGCACCCGGTTGGGCAGGGTGGTGAACCCGAGGTCGAGCGGGCTCAACAGGTGCGGGTACGGGGTCGCGGCCGGGGTCGGGTTCATGGGGGCGCCTCCTCGCGCAGGATCGTCCCCCCTGTTCTAAGTGACCCCGACCCCGTTATGCAACTAGTTGCAGAAGGCTGGTCGAGTGATCTGTACTACTACTCGGTAACCGCCGTCTCCGCCCACACGGCGAGCTCCTCCGCCGTACGCGGACCGGGCGCGTCCGGGGCGAGCAGCCCATGGGACCGGAGGAGACGGGTGACCGCCATGCCCCAAGGCCGCCGCAGCCGCGCCGCGTCGAGCAGGGCGTCGTCGGCGAGCAGCTCCTCGATCGGCCCGGTCCGCAGGCCCTCCGGAGTGAGGACGGCGGCCTCGTCCGCCCAGCGCAGGGCCAGGTCGACGTCGTGCGTCGCCATCACCACCGTCGTGCCCGCGTCTCGCAGCCGGCCGAGCACCTCCAGGAGCCGTTCCTGCCCGTGCGGATCGAGCCCCGCGGTCGGCTCGTCCATGATCAGGACCCGGGGGCGCATCGCGACGGCGCCCGCGATCGCGGCCCGCTTCCGCTGCCCGTACGACAGCAGATGCGTCGGCCGGTCCTCCAGCGCGACGATGTCCAGCGCCTCCAGCGCCTCGCGCACCCGGAGCCGTACCTCCTCCTCCGGAAGCCCCAGGTTCATCGGGCCGAACGACACGTCCTGCCCGACCGACGCGGCGAAGAGCTGGTCGTCCGGGTCCTGGACCACGAGCTGCACCGTCGTCCGCAGCCGCGTCAGCCCCTTCCGGTCGTACGACACCTCCGCACCGTCCAGCCGGAGCGCGCCGCCGCCGCAGCGCAGGCCACCGCTGAGCAGCCGCAGCAACGTCGTCTTGCCGCCGCCGTTGCGGCCGAGCAGCGCGAGCGCCCGGCCCTCCGGCACGGCGAAGTCGACACCGTCGAGGATCAGCGGCCCGTCCTCGTAGGCGAACGTGGCTTTCACCAGTTCCACGACAGGGGGTGCGGGACTCACGGCAGTGACCTTTCCAGGACGAGAGTGAGGACGACGAGTCCGGTGAGCAGGCCGGCCGTCGAGGCGAGGAACCGGCCCGAGACCGCCGCCTCGGGCACCAGGACGCGCAGCGTCCCGTCGTAGCCCCGCCCGGCGAGCCCGGACTGCAGCCGCTGGGCCCGGTCGAAGGCGCGGACGAACGAGGTCGCGCCGAGCCCGGCGAGCGAACGCCAGGTCGCCGCGCGGGTCGTCAGCCCCAGCCGGGCGGCCTGCGCCTGCCGGATCTTGGACATCGTGTCCAGCAGGAGGAAGCTGATCCGGTACATCACGAGCGCCACATCCACCACCGGCGCCGGCACCCCCGCCCGCACGAGCCGGGGCAGCACGTCCGACACGGGCGTGGTGAAGGCGAACAGCAGCACGCCCAGGGACGCCGACGAGGTCCGCAGCAGCAGCTCACCGGCGTGGACGGGGCCGTCCTGCGCGAGCACGACGAGACCCCGCGCCCCGCCCACCTCGAAGAGGAGCGGGATCGCGCCCGTCACACAGAAGCCCAGCGGGATGCGGAACGCGCGCCACAGCTGACGCCCCGGCACGCCCGCCGGACCGAGCAGGACGGCCAGGGTGGCCGCCGCGACCAGGACGGCACCCGGCCACGGCGGCAGACAGACCGCGCACAGCGTGAGACCGAAGCCGAGCGCGGCCTTCTCGCACGGATGACGGCGGCGCCAGCGACTGCTGTGCGCCGCCGCGTCGATCGGCAGCACCGGCGGCTAGACGTCGTCGCCGGACGACGCCGACCGCAGCGCCTTCGCCTCGGCGCGCGCCTCCCCCTGCTTGCGGCCCCGGTGCACACCGAAGTAGTACGCCAGCACGCCCGCGCCGAGCGCGGCCTGAAGGGAGAAGAGCGCCGACTCGATCTCGCCGGACGGAGGCTCGTAGAGCGGGCTGAACCACGGCTCGTAGTCGGGAGCGATCTCCGTGATCGCCGCCTCCGCCTCGCCGTCCGCGCCGGCGAACGGCTCCTCCTTGTGGTCGCCGAGGCCCAGGACCAGCGGCAGCACCGCAAGGGCCGCGACGACGAGCAGGAGCAGGGAGTTGATCTTCGCGTTCCGGCTCATCAGGCGCTCGCCTCCGCCTTCTCGTTCTTCTTGCGGGACGGGAGCAGCACCCCGAGCCGGGTCAGGTCGGCCTTGCTGGACTGCGTGAGCAGCCGCATCACGAGGACGGTCAGCAGACCCTCGCTGACGGCGAGCGGCAACTGCGTGACCGCGAAGATGGAACCGAACTTGGCCAGCGCGCCGACCACACCGCTGCCCGGGTCGGGGAAGGCCAGCGCGAGCTGGACGCTGGTGACGCAGTACGTCGACAGGTCGGCGACGAACGCGCCGAAGAACACGCTCACCATGAGCGGCACGTCGAACCGGCGCAGCAGCCAGTACGTACCGAATCCGGCCCACGGCCCGACGATCGCCATCGAGAAGACGTTGGCGCCGAGCGTCGTGAGCCCGCCGTGCGCGAGCAGCAGCGCCTGGAACAGCAGGGTGATCGTGCCAAGGACCGCCATCACCGGCGGACGGAACAGGATCGCGCCCAGGCCCGTGCCGGTCGGGTGCGAACAACTGCCCGTGACCGACGGGATCTTGAGGGCCGACAGGACGAAGGTGAACGCGCCGGACGCGCCGAGCAGCAGGGTGGACTCGGGGTTGGCCTTGACCTCGCGGGTCAGCGCGCGAACGCCGTGGACGACGAAGGGAGCGGACGCGACGCCCCAGGCGGCCGCGTGCACAGGGGGCAGATACCCCTCGGCTATATGCATGGTTGGGAGACCCTCTCCAGCACCTCGTGGATGGACAACGCACCTTGGCCGGTCTCCTGGCTGACGGGTCATGCCGCCGCGGCTCCGCCTTCCCACACCACCGTGGTCTCCCACGGCGGTCCAGTGGCTTCCCCGGAGGGATGGAGCCGGACTTCCCGATCACAGTGGCGAGGGCCGCACCGGTACCGCACCGGTTTCCCGTACACCAAGGCGCTGTGACATTAGTGGGTTGACCAGGTACATCACAACACGGGTGCGCCCCTGGACGGTGTGTGACGGATCTCCCGCGCGCCCCCTGCCCGCCCCTCCTGCCCCTGGTGCGCGCTCACTCCTTCCGGTACGTGTACGCCTCCGCCGCCGCGGCCGACACCGCGTCCAGGTCCCCGCCCGCGCTCGCCGTCACGAGCGCGGCGACGGCGCCCTCCACCAAGGGCGCGTCCACGAGCCGCGCGCCCTCGGGCAACTCGTCGCCCTCGGCGATGAGCGCCTTCACTGTCAGTACGGCGCTCCCGAGGTCGACGAGGAGAGCCACCCCGGCGCCCCCGTCGACCGCCTTGGCCGCCTCGACGATCCGCTCGGAGCTGGTGCCGAGCCCTCCGTCCGGGGTGCCTCCGGCGGCGGCGACCGGCGCGGTCGCCCCGCCGCCCGCGAGGCCCCGGGCGAGGGCGGCGACGGAGTCGGCCACCGCCGCGCTGTGCGAGACCAGCACGATGCCCACCTGACCGGTCATGCGGCGGCCACCTCCGCGAGCGCGGCGATCAGCAGCGCCGACGAGGTGGCCCCGGGGTCCTGGTGCCCGACCGAACGCTCGCCCAGATAGCTCGCCCTGCCCTTGCGCGCCCGCAGGGGTACGGTCGCCAGGGCGCCGGCCTCCGCCGCCTCCCGGGCGGCGGCGAAGGAGTCGCCGAGGGCCTCGGCCGCGGGCACCAGCGCGTCCAGCATCGTCTTGTCGCCCGGCTGGGCCCCGCCCAGCTGAGCGACGCCGGCAACCCCTGCGGTCAGCGCCGCCGCCAGCTCCTCCCGCGTCACCGCCCCGGCCTCGCCGAGCGCCTTGCCGGTGCGGCGCAGCAGCGTCCCGTAGAGCGGCCCGGACGCGCCGCCGACGGTGGAGATCAACTGTCGCCCGGCCAGGACGAGTACGGCCCCCGGGGTCTCCGGCTGCTCCTTGCCGAGGATCTCCGTCACGGCGGCGAACCCCCGCTTCAGATTGGCGCCGTGGTCGGCGTCGCCGATAGCCGAGTCGAGCTCCGTGAGCCGGTCGGCCTCCCGGTCCACGGCGACGGCGGCTGCCGCCAGCCAGCGACGGAAGAAGGCTCCGTCGAACAGCTCCACGCCTTCCCCGCCTTCGTCGTCCCCACCCTGGCTCATGTCACGACCCGCTTCCTCGTGCACCCCGGACATCTCCCTCACCGGCCCCAGCGCAGGGCGGCCGTCTGCACCGGCGCGTCCCAGAGCCGCAGCAGTTCCTCGTCGGCCTCGCAGAGCGTCACCGAGCAACCGGCCATGTCGAGCGAGGTCACGTAGTTGCCGACCAGCGTGCGGGCGACGGGCACACCGCGCTCGGCCAGCACCCGTTGCACCTCGGCGTTGAACCCGTACAGTTCGAGCAGCGGCGTGGCCCCCATCCCGTTCACCAGGGCGAGCACAGGACCGGACGGCCGCAGATCCTCCAGGACGGCGTCCACGGCGAAGTCGGCGATCTCGCGCGAGGTCATCATCGCCCGTCGCTCGCGCCCCGGCTCACCGTGAATGCCTATCCCCAACTCCAGCTCTCCCTCGGGCAGTTCGAACGTCGGACTGCACTTGGCCGGCGTGCTGCACGCGCTCAGCGCCACACCGAAGCTCCGCGACCGCTCGTTCACCCGCCGGGCGATCGACTCGACCCGCTCCAGGGGTGCCCCCTCCTCGGCAGCGGCCCCGGCGATCTTCTCCACGAAGAGCGTCGCCCCGGTGCCGCGCCGCCCGGCCGTGTACAGACTGTCCGTCACGGCCACGTCGTCGTTCACCAGCACTTTGGCGATCTGGATGCCCTCGTCCTCGGCGAGTTCGGCGGCCATCTCGAAGTTGAGGACGTCACCGGTGTAGTTCTTGACGACGAACAGCACCCCGGCCCCACTGTCGACCGCGGCGGCGGCCCGCACCATCTGATCGGGCACGGGCGAGGTGAACACCTCCCCGGGACAGGCGGCCGCCAACATCCCGGGCCCCACGAACCCCCCGTGCAACGGCTCGTGCCCGGACCCACCCCCGGACACGAGCCCCACCTTCCCGGCGACGGGCGCGTCCCGCCGCAGCACCACGCGGTTCTCGACATCGACGGTCAGCTCGGGATGCGCGGCGGCCATACCCCGCAGCGCGTCGGCGACGACGGTCTCCGGAACGTTGATCAGCATCCTCACGAGTGTCTCCTCGGGATTCCGGCGGAAGGGTTCATTTGCTGGGTCTTCGCAGGTCATGCCGTGGCGGATGGAGGGGGTAGTCGTGATCCCTCTCCCGGGCAGTATCGACGTTGCCGCGGCGAAGGTCACGTGGGCAAGGCTGAAGTCGAGCAGGTGCATTCTCGCCCGGCCGTGGAACAGCTCGGAGGCCCACTGGCGGCGATCGCCGGCCGGCCCTGCGACGTCCCGAACGGTCACCGGAGCACTGGTACTGACCTCAGCGGCGTACATCTCGAAGGGAGGGAGGAAATGTCGGTGGCGACACGGACCTTCCCTTCAGCGCGAATGGCTTCGGGGAGCATGTGCACACCCGAGCGGGCGAACCGGACAGCAGGTGTTCTGAGGGGAGATGCGTCACTTCTCGTCGTCGCCGGCAAGCAGTTGGCCGGAGCATGTGGCGCGCCCGAACTCGCCGATGGCGGTGGCGCGCTGGACGTGCTGCCCGCGGATCGCCAAGGTGCAGGCCGCCTGTCCGCCTTTTCCGTCGAGTACGACAGCGACGGTCGGGGCCTTGCCGAGGGGCACCTGGACGGACTTCTTCCAGGGAAGGGTGATGCCCTTCTCGACCCTGGCCGTGCCGTCCTCGCTGCGGGCGAGGTAGGAGATCTCGGCGGTCCCCGTCCCCGTGACCTCGTACGTCACCTCGGCCGTCGGCACGGCTCGCGGCTTCGGCTGCTCGTCCGTGTCGAGCATGCCGTAGCCGACGAGCCCGAGGCAGGCGAGCAGGACGATTCCCGCGACCAGCAGCCCCTGTCGGTCCGGCGAGCCTTCGGCGCCCTCGGGTTCGTTCTCCTCCCGCACGGCGTTTTCCGCTAGTTCATTGGAAGACATGAAAGAGCCCGGCTTTCGGTGAGCTGACAGATGAACTGGGCGGTTATACACCACGCCGCCGACCGGGCGCGAGCGAGCGGAAGAATCGGGCGAACAGCGCATCTGAGGTCGCGTAATTGTCCTGTATGTAACCAGGGTTGACCAAGCATCAGGAGACTGATTAGAAAGCCCACCGCGACTCCCGTGAGCTCGTGCTTTCTTGCTTCTCGCGGTCGGCTCGCATTGCTCCAAGCCGGGCGGAGACATCTGCTCCGGCTCGTTCGGCGTGCCCATTTCGCGTGCGTTGCGGGCGCGCCGATAGCGAAAGGTATTGAGGTGAAAGTTCCGTACGGGAGATTTCTCTCCTGTCTGGTCGTGGCGGCGGTAGCGGGCACGCTATTGCCGCAGATCGCCTATGCGGCTCCCGAATCACCGGCGACGAATGACGACGACAAGGGTGTTGTCGACACGATCGCGGGTTGGTTCTCGGACGATGAGGGTGAGACGAAGCCCCCGGTCGGCGGGAACCTGGACATACCCAGCCGGGAGAAGCTGCCGAAGGGCGAGAAGCTTCCGAAGGCGAAGCGGGTCAAGGAGCTCACGGCCAAGCGCACGTCGCAGGCGCGCTTCTGGCAGCTTTCGGACGGCCGGGTCGAGGCCGAACTGACGGCGGTGCCGACGTCGTACAGGTCCGGGACGTCGTGGAAGCCGGTCGAGACGACCGTGCGCGCCACCCAGGACAAGGGCTTCGACTTCGCCAACACCGCGAACGCCGGCAAGAGCTGGTTCGGCTCCGACGCGGGCCGGTTCATGCGTTTCGAGGCGGAGGGTGGCGGGGCCGTCACGTTCGGCCTGACCGGTGCCGGTGCGCTCAAGCCGGAGGCGAAGGGCGACAGGGTCGTCTACAAGGACGCCGTCCCCGGAGCGGACCTGTCGTACCGGGTCGGCAACGGCCAGGTGAAGGAGGACATCGTCCTCTCCGAACGCCCGGCCGGTCCGGTGTCGTTCACCTTCACCCTGGACACCGAGGGCGGTCTGACGCCGGAGACCCGCAAGGACGGCTCGATCGCCTTCTTCGGCGAGGCCCCGGGCACTCCGGTGATGGTGATCCCGGCTCCGTACATGACGGACGCCAAGAAGGATCCGCAGTCGGTCACCGGCGGTACGTACAGCACCAAGGTCACCCAGAAGCTGACCAGGGACGCCGACGGCAAGGGCTGGAAGCTGACCGTCACGCCGGACGCCACGTGGCTCGCGGCGAAGGAGCGTCAGTACCCGGTCGTGATCGACCCGACGATCACGATCACGCCGATCGCCTCGGTCTCCGAGGACACGATGGTCCTCTCGGACCAGCCGGCGGTGAACTTCAACAACACCTGGAAGCTGTCGGTCGGCAAGACGGACACCGGCATCGCCCGCTCGCTGATCAAGTTCCCGATGAGCGAGATCCCGGCGGGGGTGAAGGTCGACGCGGCCCGGCTGAGTCTGTACTACGACCAGTCGCACACCACCAACGGCAATGCCGTCGCCCTCGAAGCTCACCGGGCCACCGGGGCGTGGAGCGAGGCGGGCGCGACGCCCGCGACCTGGTCCAACACCAGCGCGCTGGTGGGCGAACTGTCCGGCACCACCGTGTCCCTGGACGACGGCGATGCCGGTACGGCGGCGGTCGGCGAGTGGCCGCGATCCACCACGACCGGTGGCGCGGCGACCAACGACGACTACGCCTACAACAAGAACGCGCTCACGGGCGAGTCGTACACCTGGCAGCCGAGGGTCCACGAGACCGACACGTACCGGGTGGACGTGCACTACCCGGCCGCGGCGGACGCGGCCACGGCCGCCCCGTACACGGTCACCCACAACGGCGGCACCAAGAACTACACGGTCAACCAGACCGGCAGCGGCGGCGTCTGGAAGACCCTGGACGCGGCGGAGCTGAGCTTCGCCAAGGGGAACGCCGGGAAGGTCGTCCTCGGCGACACGGGCTCGTCCACGACCCGCACGCTGGCCGACTCGGTGCGGCTGGTGAACCCCGCCGAGATCAACAAGGCCGCCTGGGACTACAACAAGTGGCACGACTTCCCCGTCGCCGACACGGTCCAGAAGTGGGTCTCCGGCACGGCGACCAACCACGGCTTCGTGCTCAAGGCCAAGGACGAGTCGGGCACCGCGCCGACCGGCGGCCCGCGCTACGAGGCGGCCGACGGCAACACCTACGGCGGCGAGACCTCCACGTACCCGCGCCTGACGGTGACCTACGGGGCCGTCGGCACGTCGCTGAACTCGCCGACGGTGGTCCACTCCACCGGCCCGGAACTCTCGTGGCCGGCGTACGCCAACGGCAGCGGTGACACCGGCCTGGACATCGTGGAGTACCAGCTGCACCGCTCCACGCAGCAGGCCTTCACGCCGTCCGCCGCGACGCTGATCGCCCCGATCGTGTCCACGGCCACCGCCTACACGGACACCACGGCGGTGCCGACCCCGGACTCAAGCTCCAGCGAGATCGGGAAGTCGTACTACTACCAGCTCGCGGTCAAGACCAAGAACGGCCAGCTCCTCGGGTCGCCGACCCGCATCGTGGGCATCCCCAAGGCCGGCCGGACGATGAAGATCATCCAGGCGGGCCAGACCGACACCACGCTCTCCTCGCAGCAGCCGACCGTCAACCACGACGGTCTGGTCTCCGGCAAGGCGCAGACCTGGCTGAGCGTGGGCAACAACTCCGGTACGTACGGCAAGACCCGTGCCGTCGTGAAGTTCCCCACCACGGACATCCCCACCACCGCCACGGTGCTGGAGAACAAGATGTACATGTGGGGCGCGGAGACCACCAGCACGACCAACGGTGCGATCTACGAACTCCACTCCCTGACCCGGGACTTCACCGAGACCCAGGCCACGTGGAACAACGCGAACTCGACGACCCCGTGGACCACCGCCGGCGGTGACTTCTCCGCCACCGTCTCCGACACCGTTCCGCAGATCACCGACGAGGTCGGCCGCCACTGGTGGGACGCCACCGGACTCATGCAGTCCTGGGTCAGGACTCCCGCCAACAACAAGGGCGTCCTGGTCAAGCTGAAGGACGAGACCACCACCGGCCCGCAGGAGCGCACCCTGTTCCTGTCGTCCGAGGCCTCGGACCCGCAGCTGCGTCCGTACATGCAGGTCATCTACGTCGACGCGACGACCGAGGACACGTACTACGCCCCGACGACTCCGGCCCGGATGACGCCGAATTCGCAGTACACGGTCGAGTTCACGGTCACCAACACCACGTCCACGGCGTGGGCGGCCGGTGAGCGGGTGCTTTCGTACACCTGGAAGCTGCCCGACGGCACGGACGTCACCACGGGCGGCAACCAGCTGTCCACCGCGATCCCGGCCCTGCTGCCGGGCAAGTCGGCGACGATCCAGGCGCAGGTCAAGACGCCGATCAACTCGGACGAGGGCAACAAGCGCCTGAACTACGTGCTCGGCTGGGACATCAAGAAGGTCGCCGACGGCACCTGGCTGTCCGCGGGCACCGGTGGCATCCCGTCACTCAAGCAGAACGTGACGGTCGAGGACCCGACCTCCAACACGCTGGGCCTGGAGAAGTTCTACTCCTACTCGGGCAAGAACGCCGGCGCCGGCTCGACGGTCATGAACAACCTGGCCTCGGGCAACACCGTGTGGCAGTACAACGCCATCAACAACCCGGGCCGCGGGCTCAACACCTTCGCCCGCCTCGCCTACAACAGCCTGGACACCTCGGACACGGTCCTCGGCCACGGCTGGTCGGCACAGGTCTCCGGTCCGACGCGCCTCGGCGCGCCGCTGGACTTCCACCCGAACCCGAACCCGACCGAGGTCCGTCTCCCCGACGGCGACGGCACGACCCACACCTTCCGCTGGGACGCCGCCAACAGCGTCTGGAAGGCACCGGCGGGTGTCCACTACAAGCTGACGATGATGGCCGGCCTGGACTGCAAGCCGACCAAGGACCCGGTCCCCGACGCCTGGACGCTCACGCGCCCCGACGGCACGCGGTTCCTGTTCGGCTGCGACGGCTACATGACGTCGGCCGTGGACAACGACGGCAACACACAGACGTTCACGTACGAGGAGCGCAAGTCCAACAACAAGCCGACCAAGTTCCTGACGTACATCACGGACCCGGCCGGCCGGCAGTCGCTCACGGTCGAGTACTACAAGAAGGGTGACGCCGGCTACTCGTACATCAACGACTCGGGCGTCAAGGTCAGCGGCACCAACCTGACCAACTCCAAGATCTACGACCACGTGAAGTCCATGACGGACATCTCCGGTCGCAAGATCACCTTCTACTACACCGACAAGGGACTGCTCGGCCAGATCGCCGACGGTGAGACGTGGTCCCAGCCCAAGGTGTTCAAGTTCACCTACGACGCCACGCAGGGGAACAAGAACGTCAAGCTGGTCAAGGCCACGGACCCGCGCGGCAACGCCACGGACCTGGCCTACTACGCCCCGCAGACCGGTGACGACCCGAAGTACCACTGGTGGACCAAGACGATCACCGACCGTCTGCGTTTCGCCACAGGCTACGCGTACAAGGCGAACACGGGGAGCACCGGTTTCACCGACACCACGGTGACGGACGCCGAGAACCACGCCACCACACACGTGACCGACGACTTCTACCGTCCGGTCCAGATCACCGACGCCAAGTCCCAGACCAGCAAGATGAGCTGGGACGCGGACAACAACGTCGTCTACATGGAGCAGGCGAACGGCGCCAAGGCGGCGTTCTGCTACGACCAGAAGACCGGCTACCCGCTGCGCCAGTGGGACCCGGAGGTCACCAAGGCGTGGTCGTCGTTCAACCCGACCGACTACTGCAACCCCGCGTCCCACCCGGCCAACGCGACGAAGTTCGAGTACCAGACGCGTCTCGACGGCTACTCGGCCGACCTGTGGCGCAAGACCAGCCCGCTGGGCAACGTCTGGGAGTTCGGCTACGACCAGTTCGGCAACCAGACGTCGGTCACCGACCCGGAGGGCGTCGCCTCGGCGACGGCGGACGACTACAAGTCGACCACCACGTACGACGCGTACGGCCAGCCGCTGACGGACACCGACGCCAACGGGCACGCCACCACCTACGCGAACTACGGCCCGCACGGCTACCCGGCGACGATCAAGGACGCGCTGAACAACAGCACGACCTTCGTCTACGACGAGCGTGGCAACACCAAGGAGGTCGTCAACGCCAAGGGCGCCAAGGTCACCCAGAACTACGACTACTTCGGCCGCCCGCTGGACCAGAAGTCGCCGAAGGACCAGGCGGCCGGCGTCTTCATCACCACCCCGGCCCCCGAGTACGACGCCAACAACAACACTCTGAAGGCGTTCGGGCCGAACGGCGCCGAGACCTCCTCGGTCTACGACGCAGCGGACCAGGTCACCGACTCCCTCTCCCCGAAGGACGAGGCGACCGACCCCGAGCGGCGGACGACCACCACGTACGACAAGGTCGGCAACGTCAAGACCGTCACCGAGCCGAAGGGCAACCTGACGGCGACGGTCGGCGACTACACCACCACGTACACGTACGACCCGGTCTATCAGCCGGTGGCGGTGCGGAACGCCAAGGGCGACACGGTCTCCACCACGTACGACAACGTCGGCAACCTGATCACCGTCGTCGACCCGAGGAAGAACGCCACAGCCGACGCGACGGACTTCACCAAGAAGTTCGAGTACGACCTCGACGGCCGGGCCGTGAAGACGACCGACGCGGCGGGCGAGTTCACCATCGTCCGCTACGACCTCGACGGCCGCACCGACAGGGCGACGGACCCCGAGGGCAACACCAGCGAGACCGCCTTCGACCGGCGTGGCCTGACCAAGGAGGTCAAGGTCCCGTACTCGAAGGACGGTTCGGGTGTCATCACGTACCGCACGACGCGGTTCGAGTACGACGAGGTCGGCAACCGCACCAAGACGATCAGTCCGCGCGGTGTCGAGACGACGTCCGACACCACCGACTACACGTCCGAGACGATCTACGACGAGCTGAACCGGGTCAAGGAGCAGCTCACTCCGTTCGACAAGGACGACGCCCAGTACTCGACCCCCGACCGGACGATCTTCTCGTACGACGCGGTCGGCCAGCTGTCCGAGGTCTCGGCTCCGCCGTCGCGGGGCCAGTCGGTCCGTAACACGACCAAGTACGACTACTACGACAACGGCTGGACCAAGTCGGCCAAGGACCCCTTCGACATCACCACCGCGTACGACTACAACGCCCTGGGCCAGCAGACGAAGAACACGCTGACCTCGGCCGGCGGTTCGTCGCAGCGGACGATGTCGTGGGACTTCTACCCGTCGGGCAACCAGAAGGCCCGCTCCGACGACGGTATCCCGGTCGGCAAGCAGGTCGTGGTCGTCGACTCGTCGGACGTCCACAACACCGCGGCGCAGGGCAGCTGGGACGCGCCCCAGGCCGTGGCGCAGTGGGGCTACGACGTCCGTACGAGCGCGGCGGGCACGGGTGCGGACACCCTCACCTGGCAGCTGAACATCCCGCAGGACGGGACGTACGAGGTCTTCGTCCGGCACGGCAGCGTGACCGGCGCGGCCACGAACGCTCCGTTCAAGATCACGCACGGCGGAGGGGAGACCACCAAGCCGGTCGACCAGTCCACCGGGTCGGGCACGTGGATCTCGCTGGGTTTGTACTCCTTCACCGAGTCCGGCACCCAGAAGATCACGCTCAGCGACAACGCCAACGGCACGGTCGTCGCCGACGGCGTCAAGCTGGTCCGCTCCAACACCGGTGAGACCGACAACGAGAAGAAGGACTTCACCTACACGTACGACGCCAACGGACAGCTGACCGAGGTCAAGGACCTCGCACCCGGCGCCAAGGCGGACTCGTACGCGATGACCTACGACGAGCTGAACCAGCTGTCGAAGGTCGAGGAGAAGCTGGCCGGCACGGTCAAGAACACGACCGCGCTGACCTACGACGCCAACGGCAACCCGCTGGAGACCACCCACGACGTGACGTGGTCCAAGGCGGAGTACGACGTCCGCGACATGATCAACAAGATCACCGACGCGGACACGCCGACGGCCGGCAACCAGCAGATCACCACCTTCACCTACACCGACCGCGGCCAGCCGCTGAAGCAGACGAAGCCGAACGGCAACACCGTCGACTACGGCTACTGGCTCAACGGCGCGGTCAAGTCGCAGGTGGAGAAGAAGTCCGGCGGCGCGGTCGTCGCCTCGCACGACCTGGAGTACGACCCGAACGGGAACCGCTCCAAGGACACGGCGAAGCTGATGAACGCCGACAACGCGGCGGACTACCTCGACACCGTCTCCACGTTCGACTACGACCCGCAGGACCGCATCACCAAGGTCACCAAGACCGGTCACGGCGCGGGCACGGAGTCGTACGTCTACGACGCCAACTCCAACATCGTCGAGCAGACGACCGCCGGGGTCACGTCCACGTCGACGTACGACCGCAACCGTCTGCTGAAGACGGAGGCGGGTGGTGTCGCGTCCACGTACAACTACGACCCGCTGGGTCGTCTGGACACGGTGTCGTCCAACGGATCGACGCAGGAGAAGTACTCCTACGACGGTTTCGACCGGATCGCCAAGCACTCGGCGGGTACGGGTGCGTCGGCGAAGTCGACGACGTACGTGTACGACGCGTTCGACCGCACGGCGCAGGAGACCACGTCCGGGACGGGCGGGAAGACGACGCTCTTCACCTACCTGGGCATGGAGTCGAAGGTGCTGCGGGAGGAGGTCGCCGGCAAGGCGACCAAGTCCTACCAGTACAGCCCGTGGGGCCAGAAGCTCACGCAGATCAAGCACAAGGACACCGGTCCGCACGAGTACTCGCAGTACCTCTACCACCCGAAGGGTGACGTGGAGGCGATCACGAAGGAGGACGGCAACACCCGGGCGACGTACGGCTACACGGCGTACGGCTCGGACGACGAGTCGAAGTTCACCGGCGCGGACAAGCCGGATGCGGCGAACCCGGACAAGGAGTCGTACAACGAGTACCGGTACAACGCACACCGGTACGACGACGGTTCGGGCACGTACGACATGGGCTTCCGCAACTACAGCCCGGGTCTGAACCGCTTCCTGACCCGTGACATGTACGGCGGTGCCCTGGACGACATGTCCCTGGCGACCGACCCGTACACCGGCAACCGTTACGCCTTCGCCGGCGGCAATCCGATCTCCTTCGTGGAGCTGGACGGCCACCTGTTCGGCATGGACATCTCCCTGTCGGACATCGGCCACGCCGCGCTCGACGTGGCGGGCATGGTCCCGGTCATCGGCGAGGCCGCGGACGTCGCCAACGGCATCTGGTACGCGGCGGAGGGCAACTACGCCGACGCCGCACTGTCGATGGCGGCGGCGATCCCGGGCGTGGGCTTGGCAGCCACGGCGGCCAAGTACGCCAAGAAGGGCGCCAAGGCGGTCGACGCGGTCAAGGGAGGCTCGAAGGCCGGCAAGGGCTCGAAGGCTACGCAGGCGACCTCGTCGAAGTCCGCGGCGAAGCCCAAGCCCACGGGCGGCGCCAAGCACGCCAAGCCCAAGGGCAAGAAGTGTGACTGCCAGTGCCCGAAGACGAAGAAGAACAGCTTCGTCCCCGGCACGAAGGTCGTCATGGCCGACGGCACCTCGAGGAACATTGAGGACCTGAAGGCGGGCGACTACGTCCTGGCCTCCGACCCGGAGACCGGCGCACTCCAGGCACGCAAGGTCACCGAGACCATCACCGGTGAGGGGCCGAAGGATCTGGTCACCCTGACCGTCGACCCGGACGGTCGGGAGGGCAAGGCCAAGCCCGGCAAGATCACTGCCACGGCCAACCACGCCTTCTGGCTCCCCGACTTCGGCAAGTGGGTCGACGCCGGCCGGCTCAAGCCCGGCATGTGGCTCCAGACCGCGGCGGGTACGTGGGCCCAGGTCACGGCAGTCGACACGTCGCATCGCACTCAGCGCGTGCACAACCTCACCGTCGAGGGCCAGCACACGTACTACGTCGTCGCCGGCAGCGAGGCACTGCTCGTTCACAACTGTGGACAGGTACCCTACGGTTCCACGCGGTTGAGCGAGGCCGTCCAGAACGCCCGTAAGGCTGAGAAGAACAAGGACAACAACTATGCGTCAGCATTGTTGGTCGATCCGAACACGGGCGTCGAGGTAGGCGTTATCGTTGCTCGATCTGCCGGAAAGAAGCATGCCGAGCAGACGATCATAGAGTCGCTCAAGAACGGAAGCCTTCCGGGAGTCGATGAAACCTACATCTCCAAGATGTACTCGGAGTTTCAGCCGTGCTCCTCTCGGTGTTCCAAGCTCATGGACAAGCTCCCGAACCTCAAGGAGACGACATGGAGTTGGGACTGGGACAAGTCGGGGACGCCTCTCGCTGAAGCGTCCCAGGCTGCCAGGAAGGCAGCAGTGGGAGAGCTCTTCTAGGTAGCAGTCGCCAGGGGTCGGCGGATCACCTGATCCGCCGACCCCGTTTCTATTCTGATCGAGAGATGTGATGTTCGACGTAATTCGATGGAGCGCGGAGCGGGCGGATGCCGTGCCCGATGTTCGAGCGAAGCGGTTCTTGATGGATCACGGATTGCCGGACGGGTCGCTCCTGTTCGAGGCCGATCACGAGGAATCGAGTGCCTTTGCGACGGATTCGGGGGCGGAGGTGATGAGCATCGGATCGTTCGACGAAGACTTCAACTTTTTTGTCGACATCAATTCGGGAGAGGTTCTGTTCGGGTTGGACCAGGACACTGCACCATCCTTCACGAATTCGAGCCTGGCCGATTTCGTGAAGTGCCTGCGATGGGTTGACGATGAGTTTCCGTTCTATTCGTCCGAGGACGACTCGGCGGTGAAGTCGGCGGCCGGGTCGCGAGCCCTGGAATTCTTCCGCTCCGTCGATCCGGAGTGCGTGAGCACTGCGGACGCCTTCTGGGCGTCATTCGTTCACGATGTGGGAATCGGCGACTACTACGCAGGAGCCTTGTAGGCGGCGGTGGCCGTGATCTGGGTGACGCGGCCCGGTGGGCCGCGTCGACGTGCCGATTCTCGTCATCGCGCACATGGGGGTGAAGCCATGGAATTCGAGCAAGCGCGCTCCGAAGTGGCGCGCATCCTCGCGGCCGACCTGAGAGGCCTCGTCACGGACGGGCCTCCGTCGGTTCTTCCGCCGAGCGCCGCCCGCACCTGGAATCTGCCCGGGGAGGACACGTCCGCCCTCTTCTCCTACGGGCTTCCGGACCCGGCCCGGGCCGAGGAGTGCACGGCTGTCCGAGGGATGTTTCAGCATTCCGAGCAGCCCGAATACCGGAGCCCCGAAGCGCGGGGCTATGTGATCGGCGTGTGCGGCAGCGCACGCATCGTCGCTCAGGAAACCTCGGGCGTCGTGCTGGCCGTGCCGGAGGCGCGGGAACTGATTCCACAACTCGCGCATCTGGCTCCGGAGGGGATCCAGGACGAGACGATCAACTCGAGTGCGGGCCGGCTTGTGGATTTCGCCTGGCGCTGGATGTGGCTGGCCCCGGTGCTGGCGGAACAGGAGATGGCCGCCGATGCAGCCGAGATGGTGGCATGGAAGCAGTCGCGGGCAGCAGGTTCCCGAGAGCCCGTCCCAGACGTTGCCGCGCCGTACCGGAACCTCTGCCGAACCGTACGGGAGAGGCTGCGGGAGCTGGACCCCATGGCCCTGCGGACCGACGATTCGATGTGGGCCGGACTGGTCGGCGGCTTCGAGTGAGACCACCCGGCAGCCACGGCCTTGCCTACGAGGGGGCGCCCCTCACCCCGAGCCCGTGAAGCTTCGGGTCCGGTCGGCAAGGGCGGGCACCGCGGGGCTCCTCTGCTGTCGGCGCTGTCCATGGCGGGTCCGGCCCTGCGGCTTGTACATCGACAGGGCGGTCGCCAGCAGGAGTGCCACGAGGGCTGCGGCGGACTGGACGACGAGCTGCGCTCGCAGGCCGGTCAGGGTGTCGCTCGACCAGGTCGGCGCCGCCGCGGCGTTCGCGATGTGGCTGATGGGCGGCATGTGGAGGAGCAGGGCGCCGGTCGCGAGGACCGTGATCGCGAGCTTGACCGTCACCCAGTAGTGGCGCAGCAGGCCCCAGGTGGTACCCAGCGAGGACGCGACGCCGGTCACCAGCGAGGCCAAGCAGAGCGGAACGATCACGTACCAGCCGGTCACGCCCATCGTGATGTACGCCGACCGCGCCGTGAGCGCATCCTTCGTGGTAAGGCCCGTCACGGCGAGAGCGAGGAAGACGACGACCGCGCCGAACCATCCTACGGAGGTGGCCACATGGGCGGTGAGGGCCGGCTTGCGTATGCGCGGCGGCATCGGCATCAGCCGTGGCCCCGCATGCCGCCGCCCGCGAGGTGGAGGGCGAGGAAGGCCACGGAGAGGATCGCGGCGCCGATCAGGAGTGCGGTCACCCAACGGGGACGGGGAGCGTGCGAGGGAGGTGTCTGGTCGGACATGAGGGCTCCGGTGCGTGCGGGAATGTGGGTGGCTGCGAGGTGCCGGGCCTGCCCTACTTTTTCGATACAGAGTGTCTCTGTCAAGTCATAGTGTCACGCTGTCGTCGTCCCGTACATTGTGGGGATGCCGAAGCTGTGGAACGAGACCATCGAGACGCATCGCGCCAGCGTGCGGGAGGCGACGCTCGATGCGGCGGGGACGCTGGTGGCCGAGCACGGTCTGATGTCGGTGACCATGTCGCGCATCGCTCAGGAGACGGGCATCGGACGGGCGACGCTCTACAAGTACTTCCCGGACGTCGAGTCGATCCTCGTCGCCTGGCACGAGCGCCAGGTCGCTCACCACCTCGAACAGCTCGAAGCGGCACGGGACCGCGTCGCGGACCCTGGCCGGCGGCTTCATGCCGTTCTGGAGGCGTACGCGCTCATCTCCTACGAGCGCCACGGCCACCACGGAAGCGACATGGCCGCCCTGCTCCACAAAGGGCCGGCCATCACTCAGGCCCATGAGCGGCTCCTAGGGCTCGTTCGGGACCTCGTGGGTGAGGGTGCCGCGAGTGGAGCCCTGCGTTCCGATGTCGCACCCGACGAGCTCGCCGCATACTGCCTCCACGCGCTCGGCGCGGCTGCGGGGCTGCCGTCGAAGGCAGCCCTGCAGCGGCTCGTCGCCGTGACTCTGGCTGGGTTGAGCGCTGAGGCCGGCCCCGTCCCGGAGGCCCCGGTCGAGCTGGCGGAGGGCCCGTCCCATGGCCGCCACGGGCGTCGGCACCACGGCTCGCATTGACGCTCCGTATACCCCCTCTTCGTGCGGTGAGCGGGTGGAATCCGCGCTGAAGGGGCGCCCGAGGGCAGCGACGTCGGAGCCGAGGGAGCACATCGCCGGCCGTGGCGATCGGTCCGGTGCGGCGGCTACTTCAGCTCGATCTCGACGAAGGCCAGCGGGGCGTCGCCGGTGTTGACCACCTCGTGTTCGCCGCCGGCCGGGCGGGCGTAGGACTCGCCCGCGCGCAGTCGGGAGGGGGTGGCGGTGCCGTCGGGGGTGATCGCTTCGATCTGACCGTCGGTGACGGGCACGACCACGTAGTCGTACGCGTGCACGTGGCGGCCGGTGCTCTCCCGGGGCGCGAAGTCCCAGCGGGTGACGCGTACCCGCTCGTCCTCGTGCTGCACGGTGGCTCGGGCGGTGGTCGTCATCGGTGGCTCCTCTTCGTCGGTGGCAGCGCCGCTACGGTGGCGTGCGGCAGCATCCCTGGCGGCGGGGCAGGATCTGTGCGCAGGGCGCGAGGTCATCCTGCGTCAGACGGTGCCCGACCGTTCCCGCGCGAGTCGGCGCGTCGGCAGCTTCCGGTGAACACGCGGCCGAGTTGCTCGTCCAGTGCGGCGAGGACCGCCGCTTCCGGGGTGTGGTCCGGGTCGACGTGCGTGTGCAGCGCGAGCCCCTCCGCGTACGCGACGATCCGTCGGGCCTGGTCGTCGGCGTCGACGCCCGGGGCGACCTCGCCGCAGGCCACACCGTTGCCGATGGCCCGGGCGACACGCGAACGGATGCCCGTGAGCGTCTCGCGCTGGACGGTGGCGAGGCGCGCGTCGTGTGCGGCCTGCCCTACGAAGGCGAGGCGGACCAGGAACTCCGCGCGGCGCGCGTCGTCGAACGGGATCAGTTCGGCCAGCGCCTGCCGCAACATCTCGCCGATGGTGCGCCCCTCCGCCTCGCCCCGGTCCACCAACGCGTCGACCCGCGCGGTGAAACGCCCGTTGACCCGGGTGAACGTGGCCAACAGCATCTCGTCCTTCGCCGTGAAGTAGTGCTGCACCAGGCCCACGGACATGCCCGCTTCGGCGGCGGTCCGCGCCACGGTCACGGCGGTCAGGCCGTCCCGCACGATCAGGCGCTGGACGGCGTCGGCTATCTGCCCGTGGCGGGCCTCGTGATCGGCGACTCTCGGCACGACAGGACGGTACCGCGTGCTATAACCGTACGCCAATATGGTTATAGGGAGGGAGTCTCCGATGTTCCGTCGATACTCAACCCGCCTGTTAGGGCTGGCACTTGCCCTCGCGTTCCTGCCGACGGCCGGCACGGCCACCGCGGGGCGGCCCGGCGAAGGGCCGCCGGTCGTCGGCCATCGCGACCCGGCGCTGCAGGCCCTGGCCGACAAGGTGGTGGCCGCCCCGAACCCCAATCCGGGCGCGTTCCTGCTCGCGCGCGACGGGCGGACCGACCGCTTCGGCGCGGCCGGCCTCGCCGACAGGGCCACCGGCGCACCGATGGCGACGGAGCTGAAGTTCCGCTCCGGGAGCGTCACCAAGACCTTCACCGCGACGGTCGTCCTGCAACTCGTCGCCGAGCGCCGGCTGCGGCTCGACGACACCGTCCAGCACCTCCTGCCCGACCAGGTCCGCACGGACAACGCGCTCTCCGGCGCCCCCATCACGGTCCGTCAGCTGCTCAACCACACCAGCGGCCTGTCCGACTACCTCGACGGACTGCTTCCGCACTTCCGCGGCATCGACCAGTACTGGCCCCGCGAGCAGCTGATCGGCATCGGCCTGGGGGAACCCCGGTACTTCCCGACCCCCGGCACCCGATTCCGCTACTCCAACACCAACTACCTGCTGCTCGACCTGATCGTCGAGCGGATCACCGACCGTGACCTGCGCACCAACCTCGAACGCCGCGTCCTCGAGCCTCTCGGGCTGCGCGACACCTCCTACCCGCTGGCCCGGACCGTCATCGACGGAGCCCACGTCCACGGCTACGCCGACGTCTCGCCCCTGCTGCCGAACGCGCCGGACGCCACACGCTTCGACGTCACCGCGCTCAGCCCCTCCGAGGCCGGCGCCTCGGGTGCTCTCGTGACCACCGCCTCCGACCTCGCACACTTCTACCGCGCCCTGCTGCAAGGACGTCTGCTCCCCGAGACGCTCCTGCGGGCGATGGTCACCGACACCGTGCCCGCGACCGGCAGCGCCCCGCCCGTCGTCGCGTACGGCCTCGGCCTGTACGTCTACGCCACCGAATGCGGCCCCGCCTACGGCCATGGCGGCGCCGCACCCGGCTATCTGACCTTCGCCCTCAACACCCGCGACGGGCGCCACCAGCTCGTCGCCCACACCAACTGGAACTCGTTCACCGACACGGGCATCGACGACGACTTCTGGGCCGCCTTCCAGCAGGGGTACTGCAGCGGTCGACGGTCTTGACGCATGCGGGGCGTCCTGAGAACGCGTTGTGCGACGACGAGGCTGTCGTCCCCGGTGAGAGGGGCGTGATGGCGTAGCTTCTCCCCGGTCGGCAGTCGATCGGGGAGAAGGAGATCGCCCGTGCAGGATGCTCCTCGACGCGCCCGGAACCGGTGGCTCTCCGAGCGCCGCCGGTCCTCCGTGAGTGCCGCGATCGCCGTCGGATCGGCGGCCCTGCTCGTGGCCGTCGACGGCAGCTGGGCGCGGATGTCGGCGGCCGACGTGGGCGTGCTGGTGCTGCTGGCCTATCTGCTTCCGTACCTCCTGCTCACCTCGGTCGCCTTCTCCACCGCGCCTCCTGAGCGGGTGCGTGTGTGGGCCCGGCGCTCCGAGCGCGGGACGCTGCTCCAGCGGTACGTCCTCGGTACGGCTCCGGGGCCGGGGGTCTCCCTCTTCATCGCGGCCGCCGCCCTCGTCGTGGCGGTCGTGTGGTTCCCCGGGCACATCGGTTCTTCCTTGACGACGGGGGTGCGTGGGGCGGTCGCCCTCGTTCTCGTGGTCGTCGCGTGGATCTGCGTGGTCGTCGCGTTCGCCGTGGCCTTCAACGCCGACGATCTCGTGGAGCGGGGGCACGCGCTGGAGTTTCCCGGCAGCGAGGAACCCGACTGGGGTGACTACGTGTACTTCGCCCTGTCGGTCATGACGACGTTCGGGACGACCGATGTCACGGTGCTGTCGCGGGAGATGCGCCGGACGGTGGCGGCCAACTCCGTCATCGCGTTCGTGTTCAACACGATCACGGTGGCCAGTGTCGTCTCCGCCCTGAACACGGCCGCCTGACGCGTCCGGCGGTGCTCACGCGCCGGTCCTCGGTGTCGTCGGCGCCGTCTCCTCCGGGTTCGCGTGCCGTGCGAACCAGCGCGCGACCGGTTCCGCGGTCACCCCGTGCAGGACGACACTGAGCAGCACGGTCGCGGCGGTCACGTTCACGACGAAGTCCGATTCGTCCTTGCCGAGCTGGGTGTAGGCGAGGACCGCGAAGACGATGGACGTGACGCCGCGTGGCCCGAGCCAGCCGATCGCGACGCGTTCGGAGCGGGTGAAGCCGGACCCTGTGAGCGCTGCGACGACCGGGACGAACCGGGCCACGGACAGGACCAGCAGCGCGTAGACGAGGACCTGCAGCGCGATCCCGTCGGCGAACGCCTCGGCGACGAGCGCGCCGAACGCGTACCACGCGGCCAGGGCCAGCAGGTGGCTGGAGTCCTCCACCAGATCGAGGGAGCCCCGCCCGATCACGGAGACGGTGGTCGCGTACCAGAGACCCGCCACGAAGGCCGCGACGAAGCCGTTGCCGCCCACGAGCACAGAGGCCGCGTACGTCATGAACGGCAGGGCGAGAGCCGCCATGCGCAGGCTCGTCGGCTTGGCCCACCCGGACTCGAGGGCCCGCCGCACCGCCTGGGAGGCGAGGAAGCCGAGCACGCTGCCGACGACGGCGGCGTACACCGCGCCCTTGAGGGCGTTGAGCAGGAGGTCGCCGAAGCTCTCGCCCTCGGCCGAGACGAGGTTGGCGACGCAGAAGACGAACAGCGGGGAGATCAACCCGTCGTTGAAGCCCCCCTCGACGTTGAGTGCGGCGCGCACGCGCAGGGGTACGCGCTCGTCGCGCAGGATCATCAGGACTGGGGCGAGGTCCATGGGCATCACCACGAGGGCCGCGACCGCGAGGAGCCACCAGCTTCGCCCGGGGAAGACGAGCGCGCCCACGAGTGTGGCGAGTACGAGCGAGGCCGGCAGGGCGATCCCCAGCAGTCTGCCTCCGCCGACCGGGCCTCGCAGCCGCGCGTACTCCCGTGCCTCGGTGGCATCGGTGAAGAGCATCACCGCGAGGACGAGCTCGATGGCCCGCTGGAAGGTGTGGGTGTCCATGTCGAGCGGAACGACCGGGTGTTCGCCGCCGCTGAGGAGGATGCCGGCCGCGGCGAAGGTGATCGGGGCGGTGATGCTCCACCGTGCCATCCGGTCGGACACGACGGTCCACAGGAAGAGCAGGGACAGCAGGACGAGGAGAGCGATCAAGGCGGCTCGCAGAGAGGCGGGAGCGGGGGAGGAGTGGCGGAGGGGGCGGTGGAGGAGGGGCGGTGGGGGAGCGGGACGGGCCGACGCCAGGCTTTCCCATCCTCGCAAGAGAGGGAGGACGCCGGCCGCGGACACTCCGCGTCGGCTCGCCGTCGGCGAAGGTCGGCGCCGGGTGTGCGACCGCTATTGTAGACTCGAAAACGATTCGAGTTTCAGTTTGCTGGGAGGAGCCGGAGAGCATGGCCGCATTGCCGCACATGGACGAGGAAACCCGCGATGTCGTGGTCATCGGCGCCGGAATGGCGGGTCTGATGGCGGCCACGACCCTCGCGGGCAAGGCCGACGTCGTGGTGCTCGAAGCGGCGGACCGGCCGGGCGGGCGCGTCGAGACGGTCCGGAAGGGCGAGTACTGGATCAATCTCGGTACGCAGTTCACCGAGGGGACCGGTCCGTTGATCGACGCCCTCCATCGGCACGGTGTGGAGATGGGGTCCCTCGCCGACACGAGCGTGGCGCTCGTCCTCAACGGAGTCATGGTCGACACGTCCGACGTGCCAGCCCTCATGTTCCGCACGCGCATGCGCTTCATGGACCAGGTCGGCATGGCGATGGTCGGTGCCCGCGTCCTCTCCGCGGTCCCGTTCCTGACGTCGCACGGCCGCCTGGCGGCGAGGGTGCGCGCCGGGCTCGACCGAAGGCGCGCGTCGGACCTGCTGCGCGGTATTCGTTCCGAGGTCGCCCGGGCCGTGGTCCGGTCCTGGTCGGGGCAGTGGATGGGGTGCGAGCCGGAGGAGACGGCGGCGACCCAGCTGGTGGTGTCGATCGGCATCGCCCTCACGGACCCTGCGAAGGTACCGAACTTCGCCCTCCCGGTCGGCGGCAACCAGACCCTGACCGACATTCTGGCCGCGGACCTGGGCGACCGTCTCCGGCTCGGGGCGACCGTCCGGTCCGTGGAGCAGAGCGGAGACGGGGTCGTCGTGCACTATGTCGACGCCGGGCGCCCGGCGCGGATCCGCGCGCGACGCGCCATCGTCACGGTTCCCGGCGACGTCGCCACGCAGATCCTTCCGGGCCTTCCGCCGACGCACCGTCAGGCGTTGGACGACATCCGCTACGGCCGGTACGTCGTCGTCGGCTTCTTCACCGAGGAGGAGGGGCCCCAGCCCTGGGACGGGCTCCTCGGCGTGTCCACGCCGCAACTCGCCTTCCAGGCGGTGTTCAACCACGCCGCGGCCCTGCGCAAACACGGCCCCCGCGAGCCGGGCGGCGCGCTGGCGTGCTTCGCCGGAGGCGCCTCGGCCGACGCCTTGTTCGAGCTCTCCGACGAGGAGATCGTCGCCCGGTTCTCCGCGGACCTGCTCACGGTCCACCCCCAGCTCGCGGGGAAGCTCGGGGACGGGATCGTGCGGCGCCACCAGCGCGTGGTGCCGTTCTGGGCACCCGGCGGGCGCGCGTCGTTGCCGACCTTGCGCGATCCCCTGGGGCCGATCCACCTGGCCGGTGACTACCAGCTCGACATGCCGTCGCTGGCCGACGCGGCGACGTCGGGCGAGAACGCGGCGCAGGCGGTTCTCGCGAGCCTGGGCCGCTGACACCCCGCGCGGACGCGGACACGGGCGCGCGTAAGGCCGGCCTCTCCGGAGTGAGAGGCCGGCCTTCCGTGCGCCTGGCGCCGTCATGGGAGCACGGGCGTCACACCGTGCGGAACCGTCCCGGTTCGACCTCCGTGACCCGGCCCGCGCCGGTCAGCCGGGTCACGTGCTGCACCGCGGTCCTGCGCTCGACCGGCAGCACGTGGGGGCCTTCGACGTGCGCGCGGTAGACCAGTCTCCGCGCGGCGATCTCCTCGATGGTCCGGGGCTCGGCGAGGAACGACAGAAGGTTCGCGTCGCGGTTCGCCATCACGCCGGCGAAGGCGGCGAGGCGCGCGGAGAACTCGGCGGTCCCCTCGATCACACCCTTCTGGTGGGCCGTGCCGTACCAGCGGGCCTCGATCTCCCGGCAGCGGCGCAGGGACGCCTCGAAGTCGGTGAGGCTGCTGCCGACGTCCCCGTAATGGGGGCCGAACGACGTCAGGTCGATGTCCGCGACGAAGAGGAACCCGTCCGGCTCGATCAGGAACCCGCAGTGGCCCGCGGTGTGGCCGGGCAGGTGCACGACCGTCACCGTACGCCCGCCGAGGTCGAAGACGGTGCCGTCCTCGAACCCCGTCGCCCCGGGGCGGCCCTGGACGTGGAAGCGGTCGCGCAGCATCAGGTCGGTGTCCTCGGCGGCGTCCGGAGGGAGGCCGAAGCCTTCGACCATGACCGCGCGGGAGCGCACCGCGGCCAGGTCCGCCCCGTGGACGTGGACGGGGACGGACGCCTCGTAGTCGGCCAGAGCCGCGATGTGGTCCTCGTGGGCATGGCTCACGAGGACCACATCGGCGAGTGGGGCGGCCCCGACGAGCGACAGCGACGGGTCGATGACCAGCGTCTCGGCGGTGCCGCGTACGAGAACCGAGTGGGCGAACGGGTAGGCACCCCGCTCCGCCCCGGCCAGTACGGTGACTCCGCCGCCGTACGCCGTCTCCGTGTATCCGGTGTCGAGCAAGGTCGAACTCCTTCCCGGGCACGCAGCGTACGGAGCCCCGAGGCCGCGTGACAGTGTCAGCCGCGCAGCGCCGAGGCGAAGATCCTCGGCAGCGCGGTCCAGCGGGGCGCGGCGGCGAAGTCGGCGAGGAGCCGGCCCGTGGTGGCCGCGGTGCGATGGGTGACGAACCACGGGGGCTTCGGGGAGAGGGTGGTCCGCCCGTGCAGCAGCGCCCGGGGCGCGGGGTGGAACGGGCCCCGCACGACGGTGCGTTCCGGCCCGTCCAGGAGCAGGGCGTTGTGCACCACGCCGATGCCGCTCTGCACGTCGTCGAGGGTGTGGCCGGGGAACGCGCCCCAGGGGGCCGTCGCGGTGAGGTAGCCCACTCCCGTCCAGGCGTTCAACGCGATCGTGCCGTAGCGGAGTTCGGCGATCGCCTCGTCAAGGGCGGGGCCGAGGACGGCCACGGTGCCCGGGTGTGCGATCAGGTTCGCGCCGAGCGTGCCGGTGAACTCCTCGTTCGCCGTGCGGACCGCCGCGGCGAGGAACTGGCGTACATCTCCGGGGAGTTCCAGGACGGCCAGGACCGGGGCGAAGTACTCGCCGGTCAGCGCCGGTCCGGCCTGCGCCGGGTCGAGCCCCGTGATGAGGACCCGGCCTCCGCCGATGCGCTCGGCCACGCCGCCGTAGGTGTCGAGGGCCCGGGAGACCCGTTCGTCGCTGCCCGGATAGTACGCGGGGCGGGCGGGCGCGTCGGCCAGGGCGGCGCGCAGGTGGGCCAGGAAGCGGTCCTTCTGCGGCCAGTCGGAACTGACGACGACCACCTGGCTCGCCACGCAGTTGTAGCCACCGTTGTGCAGCTTCTGCGTGGCGACGTGCTCGGCCTGGTAGCGCAGGTCCGCCTCGGACCAGCCGCCCGGCAGCACGATCGTCGGGGACACGCCGCCCAGCTCACTGGTGACCGGCTTGTCGAGCAGTGGCGTCCGGGCCTTCTTCCGCGCGGCACCCTCCTCTCCCGTACCGAAGACGATCGCGTCGTGGGTCGCGGCACTCCCCGTCATGTGGACGTGGCCGACCTTCGGATGGTGCACGAGGTACGCGCCCACATCGGCGCCGCCGGTGAGGATCCGTACCGCGCCGAGCTCGATCAGCGGCGCGAGGACCGCGCCGAAGACATCGAGGAGACCGTCGGTGACCGGATTGAGCTTGAGGGCCACGACCCGGTTGTTCGCGTACAGCTCGTACAGCACGTCCAGGACGGGGATCGAGGTGATGTTCCCCGCGCCGAGCACCACGCCCACACCGTTCGTCTCGGCCGGACGCAGGAGCGCGAGGCCCGCGCGGGCGCGCACCGCCTCCTTCGTGACCCCCGGCGGCATCCACACCTCAGCGCTGAAACCGTTCAGCAGCAGCTGGTCCCAGACGCTGTGCGGCAGCACGCGTACCGTGACGCGCCCGCCCGGCGCCCGGCCGAAGGAGAACCCGTCGACGGGGCTCCGGCTCACCTCCAGGGCCTCGATGCTCGCGGCCAGCGCGCCCAGGCCGGTGAGGACCGGGTACGGGCCGGTGATCCACTCCTCGCCGACCAGCCGGCCGTCCTGCGCGAGTCCCTTGTACGCGGTGGCCGCGCGCACCCAGTCCGCCGCGTGCGCGGCGGTCGCCGCCCGCACCCGTTCCAGGAGTTCGCGTCGTCTCGCCCGGTCGCAGGCCGCCCAGACCGCCTCGCCGCGGACCAGGTCCTCGACGGCACGGTCGATCTCCCACACCTGCTCGGTGGTCGGCGGGGACGTCGTCATCGGACGGCTCCCTTGATGAGGTCGGCCGCCTTCTCCGCGGCCATGATCGTGGGCGCGTTGGTGTTGCCACGGGGTACGAACGGGAAGACGGAGGCGTCGACGACCCGCAGGCCCGGCACGTCGTACACCCGCAGCTCGGGGTCGACCACCGAGCCGATCGCACACGTCGACGTCGGATGGAACAGCGTCTGCCCGGATCGCCGCGCCCAGGCGAGCAGGCCTGCGTCGGAGTGCGAGACCGGCGCGTCGAAGGGGTCCGCGACGAGGTCGGCCACCGCGGGCCGGGCGGCGATCTCCAGAGCGATCCGGAGACCGGCGACGAGGGCGGCCCGGTCCTCCGCCGTCGTCAGGTAGTTGTGGACGATCCGGGGCGTCGCGTCGGGGCGCGGCGAACGCAGGGTCACCGCGCCGCGGCTCGTCGGGGCGAGGACGCACGGGCCGAACGCGAAGCCGTGCCCGGTCGGCGCACCGAGCCCCTCGTCGTGGAACAGTACCGGGGCGGCATGGAACTGCACGTCGGGGGCGCCCAGTTCGGGGCGGCTGCGGAAGAACCCGCCCGCCTCACCCACGTTGGAGGTCAGCGGGCCGCGCCCCTCGCTCCGCAGCAGCGCCGCGTTCTCCGCGGTCGCCGCGCCGAGCAGTGACTCCGTGTCCGTACGGTAGTTGAGCAGCGCCATGTAGTGGTCCTGCAGGCCCTGGCCGACCGGCAGGTCGCGGACGACGCCGATGCCGAAGGCGGACAGGGCGGCGGCCGGGCCGATGCCGGAGAGCATCAGCAGCTTGGGTGACTCGTACGCCCCCGCCGACAGGATCACCTCCCGCTCGGCCCGGACGCGTTCGACGGCGCCGCCCCGCTCGACCTCCACCCCCGTGGCACGGCCGCCCTCGATCACCACGCGGTGGGCGCGGGCCGAGGTGAGCACGGTCAGGTTCGGCCGGTCGAGGGCGGGATGCAGATAGGCGACGGCGGCGCTGCACCGCAGTCCGCCGCGCTGCGTCACCTGGTAGCGCCCGACGCCGTCCTGCGTCTCGCCGTTGAAGTCGTCGTTGGACTTGTGCCCGGCCTGCTCGGCCGCCCGGACGAAGGCCGAGGCGAGCGGATGCCGGGACCTGCCGTCGCTGACCGTCAGCGGGCCGCCCACCCCGTGGTAGAGGTCCGCGCCGCGCTCGTTGTCCTCCGAGCGGCGGAAGTACGGCAGCACGTCGGCGTACGACCAGCCGGTCGCCCCGGCAGCGGCCCAGCCGTCGTAGTCGGCGCGGTTGCCCCGGACGTAGATCATCGCGTTGATCGAGCTGGAGCCGCCGAGCACCTTGCCCCGGGGCAGATACGCCCGCCGGCCGCCGATGCCCGGCTCCGGCTCGGAATCCAGGTCCCAGTCCAGGTCCGACTTGAAGAGCTGGGGAAAGGCCGCCGGCACGTGGATCTCCTGCGCGGAGTCGGGGCCGCCGGCCTCGATCAGCGCCACCCGCACGCCAGGGTCCTCAGAGAGCCGCGCCGCGAGGACACAGCCCGCGGACCCGGCGCCGACGATGACGTAGTCGTACATGTTTCATCCCGTCCCTTGGGTGGGGGATCCGTGGTGACCCAGGACCCGCGTGAGGAAGTGGAGCTGGTCGGCGAGCGCGTGCCGCTGTCCCGGTCCCGCGTAGACGTCCAGGTGGTCCACGGGGTACTCGCGCAGCTCCGCGAGCCGGCCGGCTTCGCGGGCGGTCCGCCGCGCCGCGTCCGGGGGTGCGATGCGGTCCTCCGTGCCGATCTGCACGAGGATCGGGCACGCCAGGCGGCCGACGAAGGTGGTGGGCCGGTTGAGACCCACCTTCAGCGCCGCACGGGCGCGCACCTCGTTGCGGAAGCCGGGTCCGGCGAACGACGCGCAGATCTCCCGCGCGCGGGGGACACCCATCATCGCCGGTGCGCCCGGCTCCCCGACCACGGGTATGTGGTGCGGCGGCCGCCCGGTGACGGAGCGCGCCGCGTCACGCAGCCCGTGCCCCGCGAGGCGCAGCAGCCGGCCGACCCCGGCGTGACGCACGACGTGGGCGAGTGAGGCGAGGCCGTCGGTCACCGGGGTCAGCGAGACGACCGCCGCGACCCGCGTGTCCTGGGCGGCGACGACGAGGGCGTGGCCGCCCGCGTACGACACGCCCCACAGCGCGATCCGGTCCGGGTCGGCGCCGGGCAGCCGCCGGGCGGCCGCGAGCGCCGCGTGGTAGTCCTGGCGCTGGCGGCGGACGGAGACGTCCTGACGGGGCCTGCCGCCGGAGTCCCCGAAACCGCGGTAGTCGAAGACGAACGTGTCGATGCCGGCCTCGGCGAAGCCCTCGGCGTAGCGCAGCAGTCCGCTGTCGCGGGTGCCGCCGAAGCCGTGGGCCATGACCACGCAGGGCCGTCCGCCGGGGCCGGCCAGGGCGTCGTGGGTCGCGGGCACGTGCCAGGCGGCGCAGCGGACACCCTGGCTGAGGAAGGTGATGTCGCGTCTCATCCGGCGGCCCCGGGGCGGGGCCGCGAACCCGAGGGCGTGGCGCCGCGTGCGGTGAACCGGAGCGCGCCGTCCTCGACCGGCCCCTCACGCAGCCGCTCGACGTCCTTCTCGTACGCCATCTCCACCGTCCACGGGCCGCTCGTCCCCGCCCGGGGGAACGCGCCGATGCCCCGCAGGACGTAGTTCGAGGTCAGGTTCATGTACTGCACCCGCTCGACGGTCGGGTCGTCGAGGACGGGCTCGACGATGTCGTGGCCGTGGGCGTCCATGTGGTCGAGCAGGCGGCAGAAGTGCTCGCAGACCAGGTCGACCTTGAGCGTCCAGGAGAGGTTCGTGTAGCCGAGCGCGAAGGCGAGGTTCGGCACGCCGGAGAGCATCATCGCCTTGTACGCCATGGTGTCCGAGGGCTTCGTCTCGCGGCCGTCGACGCGCAGCCGGATCCTGCCGAAGGGCGCCATGGTGAGCCCGGTCGCGGTCACGACGATGTCTCCGGTCAGTTCCTGGCCCGACGTCAACCGGATGCCGTCCTTGGTGAACCGGTCGATGTGGTCGGTCACGACCGAGGCGCGCCCGGCCGAGATCGCCTTGAACAGATCCCCGTCCGGCACCACGCACAGCCGCTGGTCCCACGGGGCGTAGCGCGGGGTGAAGTGGGTGTCGACGTCGAAGTGACGGGGCAGTCGCCGGCGTACGTCGGCGATGAGCAGCCTGCGCATCAGTTGCGGCATGCGCCGGCTGGCCTTGTAGACGCCCCGGGTGAACAGGATGTTCTTGCGCCGGACGATCCGGTGCGCGCGTCGGTGGCCGACCAGCTTCCTCAGGGCGTGGGCCACGGCGTCGTGGGCCGGGACCGAGAACACATAGCTCGGCGAGCGCTGCAGCATCGTGACGTGACCGGCCGTGCGGGCCATCGAGGGGATGAGCGTGACGGCCGTGGCGCCGCTGCCGATCACGATGACCCGCTTGCCCCGGTGGTCGAGGTCGGCGGGCCAGTGCTGCGGATGGACCACCGTGCCCGCGAAGTCCTCGATGCCGGTGAACTCCGGGGTGAATCCCGCCTCGTGGTCGTACATGCCCGTGCCGAGGAACAGGAAGCGCGCGGTGTACCGCGCCTTCGTGCGGCTGCCGGGCCGCTCGGCGGTGACGGTCCACCGGCCCGTCGCGGAGGAGAACTCCGCGCCGACGACCCGGTGTCCGAGACGGATGTGGGGGGCGAGTCCGTGCTCGGTGACCGTCTGCCGCAGGTAGTCGAGGATGAGATGTCCGTCGGCGATGGACTTGCGGTGGGTCCACGGCCTGAAGCCGTAGCCGAAGGTGGGCATGTCGGAGTCGGACCGGATGCCGGGGTAGCGGAACAGGTCCCAGGTGCCGCCGACCGCTTCACGGCCCTCCAGGATCGCGAAGGACGTGCCGGGTCGGCGGGTCGTGAGGTGGGCGGCGGCACCGATGCCCGAGATCCCGGCGCCGATGATCAGCACGTCGACGTCCGTGGACGCGGTGCGGCCGGTGGTCGTTTCTGTCACGGTTGGCTCCTGGCCGCGGTGGGGAGGGGCTGTACGGGGTCGGCTCCTGCCGGCCGGCAGTCGCCCGCCGCTGCCCGCCGGCTCAGTTCGGCGCGCGCGAGGGCGTTCTTGTGCACCTCGTCGGGGCCGTCGGCGAAGCGCAGGGAGCGGATGCCGGCATAGGCGCGGGCGAGGGGGAAGTCCTGGGAGAGGCCGCCGGCTCCGTGGACCTGGATCGCCTTGTCGAGGATCCACTGGACCGTCCTGGGCGTGGCGATCTTGATCGCCTGGATCTCGGTGTGGGCGCCCTTGTTGCCGAAGGTGTCCATCAGCCAGGCGGTCTTGAGCACCAGGAGGCGCAGCTGCTCGATCCTCACCCGGGACTCCGCGATCCAGTCGCGGATCACGCCCTGGCGGGCGAGCGGCTTGCCGAAGGCCACGCGTTCCTCGGCGCGGGCGCACATCAGCTCGACGGCCCGTTCGGCGACCCCGATGAATCGCATGCAGTGGTGGATCCGTCCGGGGCCCAGGCGGGCCTGGGCGATCGCGAAGCCGTCGCCTTCCTGGCCGATGAGGTTGGCGGCCGGGACCCGTACGTCGTGGAAGACCATCTCGGCGTGACCGCCGTGGTCGTGGTCGTCGTACCCGAAGACCTCCATGGCGCGCTTGATCTCCAGGCCGGGGGTGTCGCGCGGTACGAGAATCATCGACTGGCGCCGGTGCCGGTCGGCGTCGGGGTCGGTCCTGCCCATCACGACGAACACCTGGGCGTTGGGGTTCATCGCTCCGGTGATCCACCACTTGCGGCCGTTGATCACGTAGTCGCCGCCGTCGCGGACGATCGAGGTGGCGATGTTGGTGGCGTCGGAGGAGGCGACCTCGGGTTCCGTCATCGCGAAGGCCGAGCGGATCTCCCCGGCGAGGAGCGGCTCCAGCCACTCCTTGCGCTGCGCCGGGGTGCCGAAGAGGGACAGCACCTCCATGTTGCCGGTGTCGGGCGCCGCGCAGTTGAGGGCGGCGGGCGCGAGTTCCGGCGAGCGGCCGGTGATCTCGGCGAGGGGCGCGTACTGCAGGTTGGAGAGGCCGGCGCCGTCCTCGCCGGGGAGGAACAGGTTCCACAGGCCACGGCGGCGGGCCTCGGCCCGGAGTTCGCCGAGCACCGGGACCGCGTCCCAGGCCCAGCGGTCGTCGAGAGCACCCAGCTGCCGCGCGAACACCGGCTCCGCAGGGTGGATGTGACTCCACATCAGATCCAGCAGGTTCTCGCGCAGCAGTTCGGTGCGGGGGTCGAAGGCGAAGTGCATGATCAGTGTTCCTTGAGTGCGGCGAGGCCGGCGTCGAGCAGCGGGTGGACCGCTTCGCCGACACGGTCGAAGCCGGGGCCGACGGTCTGTCCGCCCAGGTGGCGGTAGTGGACGCCTTCGAGGATCGTGGCGAGTTTGAAGGCGGCGAGCCCGAGGTGGAAGCCGAGGCCGCCGAGGTCGCGCCCGCTGCGGGCGGCGTAACGGAAGACGATCTCGGACTCGTTGAGGAAGCCCGGAGCGTCGCCCGCGTCCGGGGCGACCTCCGGGCCGATCAGCCGGGCAAGCCGGGTGTAAAGGAGCATCAGCGCCAGGTCGGTGGACGGGTCGCCCACGGTGGCCATCTCCCAGTCGATGACGGCGCGTATCCGGTCGTCGCCGTCGACGAGCACGTTGTCGAGCCGGAAGTCGCCGTGGACGATGCCCGGGCGGGCGACGGCGTCCATCGCGGGTGCGCGGGCCTCCAGTTCGGCGTGGAGCGTGACGGCGGCCGGAAGGTCGCGGGAGTACGAGGCGGCCAGTTGCCTGCGCCAGCGCGTCACCTGTCGGCCGAGGAAGCCCTCGGGGCGGCCGAAGCCGCCGAGACCGACGGCCTCCGGGTCGACCGTGTGGAGGTCGGCGAGGGTGTCCACCAGGGCGCCGGAGATCCGTCGCACCCGCGCGGGGCCGAGAGGCGCCAGGTCCGCCGCCGTCCGGTACGGCCGGCCGTCGACCGCCTCCATGACGTAGAACGTGGCGCCGAGGACCCCGGTGTCGAGACAGAGGCCGTGCAGCCGCGGCACCGGGACCGGGGTGTCGGCGAGCGCCGCCGTCACCGCGTACTCGCGCCCCATGTCGTGGGCCGTGGCCAGCACATGGCCCAGGGGCGGCCGGCGAAGGATCCAGTGGGACGCGCCGTCGGTGAGGCGGTAGGTCAGATTGGACTTGCCGCCGGTGATCAGGGTGGCCGACAGCGTGCCGACCCGGGCCGTCGGCACGGCCTCGGCGAACCACGGCCGGAGCCGGGCGAGGTCGAGCCCCGGAGTCGCCCCGGCCTCGTGCGTCTCCATCAGGCACCGCCCGCCGCGGCGAGACCGCCGTCGACGAGGAGAGTCCGCCCCGTCATCCACGCCGCGTCCTCCGAGAGCAGGAACGCCACGGCGCCGGCGACGTCGTCGGGGGCGCCGAGCCGCCCCAGCGGGTACTCCGCCGCGACGGCCTCCTCCCGCCCCTCGTAGAGGGCGGCGGCGAACCTCGTCCTCACCACGGCCGGCGCGACCGCGTTGACCCGGACGCGCGGGCTCAGCTCGACCGCCAGCTCCTTGGTGAGATGCATCAGCATCGCCTTGCTCGCGCCGTACATCCCGATGCCGGGTTCCGGCCGCACGCCGCTGAGCGAGGCCACGTTGACGACCGCACCGCCGTGGCCGGACAGCCACGCCTTGTGCATCCTCTGGACCCACGACAGCGCGGCGAGGGCGTTGACCTCGACGACGGAGCGGGCCACGTCGGGGTCGAGCTCCATCAGCGGCCCGTACACCGGGTTGACGCCCGCGTTGTTGACCAGCAGGTCGGCGCTGCCGAAGGTGTCGACCGCCTTCGCGATCACCTCGTCCTGGTGGGCGGTGTCAGCGGCGTGGCCGGCGACACCGAGCGCGTGGTCGGAGCCGCCGAGCGCGGCGACGGCCGCGGCCAGGGCGTCCGGTTTCCGCCCGGTGATCACCACCTTCGCGCCCTCCGCCACCAGCCGTTCGGCGATGGCCAGTCCGATGCCGCGGCTGGCGCCCGTGACGATCGCGGTCCGTCCCGCGAATCTCTCGGCCGCGACGTCCCACCTGTGGGCCATGGGCTTCTCCGTTCCGTTCGGCGCGCTTGCTCGATTGGTAAAGTAGATGTCGATTCGAGTTCGAGTTTAGGGAGTGTCCGAGGTGTGTCAATACGCGCGGAAGGGGAAGGTCGGGCCGTGCGGCTGATACGATCTCGAATCGTGTTCGATAAAAATGCGACAAGCCGGACCCCGGCCCGCCCGGCGGCCCAGCGCCGCGGGATGGAGCGCAGGAAGGCCATCCTCGACGCCGCCGAGGCGCTGCTCGCCGAGCAGGGGTACGAAGCCGCCACCCTGAAGGCGACTGGCGAGCGGGCCGGCATCCCGATCGCCTCGATGTACCACTACTTCGCCGACCGGTACCAGGTGGACGCCGAGCTGCTGCGGCGGCACCTGGGCGAGCTGGACCGGCTCATCGGCCTCGCCCTGGCCGAACCCAGGGCGCAGACGCTGCGCGAGGCCGTCGACGTCATGATCGACCTGCTCCTCGACTACATGCGCGGCCATCGCAGCTGCACGGAGCTGTGGTTCGCGGGACGCCAGCACGCCACGCTCGACGAGCTGGTGCGCGCGTTCGACGAGGCCCAGGCGGAACGGCTCTGGCGCCACCTCGTCGAGCAGCGCCTCGTGTCGGCCGACACGCCCCTGCTCGCGCTGCTCCTCGCCTTCGAGGCGGGCACCCGCCTCTTCGACAGCGCCTTCCGGCGCTCGCCGGCCGGCGACGACGCCACGATCGACGAGGCGCGCCGCATGGTCACCGCGTACCTGGAGACCTACGGCTCCGAAGCGACGGGGTGACCGCGACCGGCGCGCACGAGCCTCGGCGGGTGTGCGGCCGGACGCGCGCGTGCGGCTCGTCGGCGGACACGTGGTCGGGGTGTGACAGCCGGGGTGGGGCGTGGCGTGGCGTGACGGTCGGGGTGTGGGCGGGGCGTGGCGGCGGAAGCTAACGCAGCGGATCGCCCCACCGCACCTGCTCGCGCAGCCGGTTCTTCAACAGCTTCCCTCCTGCGTTGCGCGGCAGCGCCTCGCCGACGACGGTGGCGTACTGCGGAACTTTGAAGTCGGCGAGCCGCTCCCGGCAGTGCGCGATCACCGCGGCGAGGTCCAGCTCCGCCCGGTCGCCGAAGAGGACGGCTCCGACCTTCTCGCCCATGACCTCGTCGGGCACGGCGAGGACTGCGGCGTCGGCGACTCCGGGGGCGGAGAGCAGCACCCCCTCGACCTCGGCGCTCGAGATGTTCTCGCCACCGCGGTTGATGATGTCCTTGATCCGGTCGACGATGTGCACGCGCCCGGCCGCGTCGACCCGGACGATGTCCCCGGTGTGCAGCCATCCACCGGTGAGCGCCTCCGCCGTCGCCTCCGGCCTGCGCCAGTAGCCGGTCGTCACCGTGACCCCGCGGACCACCAGCTCGCCCGTGAAAGGGTCGTCGCCGATCGGGACGACGCCGAGCTCCACCGACGGCACCGCGTAGCCCACGGAGTCCGCGTGCTCGGCGGCGTCCCGGTCCGGCAGGACGGTGATCAGCGACGCCGTCTCCGTCATGCCGTAGCCGTTGATCACCGTGGCCGCCGGAAAGGCGTCCTTCAGCGCGCGCACGAGTGACGGCGCGATCGGGGCGCCGCCGTACGCCAGCCAGCGCACCCCGGAGACGTCGGCGCCGGCGAAGGCCGGGTGCCGCAGCAGCAGGGAGTACACCGCGGGCACCGTCACGAGGAACGAGATCCGTTCCTCCGCCAACGCCGCCGTGAGGCGCGGCAGATCGAGCGTCGGCATGATCACCGACGTACCGCCGAGGACGGCGGCGACGACGAACTGCGCGTTGCAGCCGGTGACATGGAAGAGCGGCACGGAGACCAGCGTCCGCAGCTCGGGGCCGGCGTCCCGGGGGATGCCGAGACAGCGGATCAGGTTCTCGGCGTTGGTCACGAACGCCTCGTGCGTGGTCGGCACCCCCTTGGGACGCCCGGTCGTGCCCGAGGTGTAGAAGAGGGCGGCCACGTCGGTGGGGTCGGGATCCGGGGCGACGAACGGATCGCCGTCCGGCAGCGGGGCGCCCTCCGGCAGGTCGACCTTCACGCCCGCGTCGGCGAGGACCACCTCCACTTCGGGCGGCGCCGACCGGGTGTTGACCGCCACGGCGATCCCCCCGGCCAGCACGGTGCCCCAGAAGGCGAGGGCCCAGTCCGTGCCCGCCTCGTACCGCACGGAGACCCGGTCCCCGGCCGTCACGCCGCGGGCCCGCAGCCCTCCGGCCACGCGCGTCGCGCGCCGCCACAGCTCCGCGTACGTGAGCCGCTCCCCACCGAGCTCGGCGACCGCTTCGGCTTCGGGGCGCTGCTCGACGTGCGTACGGAGCGCGTCGAGCAGTGTCGGGGGCGCGTCGGGGTATCGGGCGAGCCCGTTCATGTCCCTCACCAGGTCGTCCTGGGGGAAGGGGTTGTGCGCACGCGGGACAGGAGTGAGGGGGCGGGGCATCTCGGCGGCTCCAGGGCAAGGGCGTGGCGCGTGGCGCACGCGAGGGGTGAGGGGGTCGACCAGGGCATCGCCGCGCCGGGACCTCCCGAGGACGCGGTCGCGGCGATGCCCTGATCAGGGTCGAGTCGGGAGCGTCCCTAGCGCATCGACTCGACGATCTCGTGGCGCGGAGTCCCCACGCGCTCCAGGGCGTTGTAGAAGGCCTCCGGCTCGGCCCAGTCCTCCGGGGCGAACGAGCCGGCGCGTTTCCCGGCCTCGTCGAGTGCGAGGACCATGAACGCGGCGCAGGCGGTCCCCGTCACCGTCGCCATGCTGGCGACGAGGTACGACCCGGGCCCGCTGACCGGTGTACGACGGACGGCCACGGCCGGGCGCCCGTTCCGGGTACCGCTGACGCGGGCCAGCAGGCCGCCCCGCCACGTGTAGCGGCGACGGACGGCCGAAGCCCCGAGGAAGGCGAGCAGCTCGCCCGCCCCGCTCTCACGGCGCCGGACCTGGCCGATCATGCCGCCGAGGGCGTGGCGCCAGCCCGCGGGGGAGCCGAAGCGGCTCTTGACGATCGCCGTCATGAAGTCGACCGCCTCGTCCGAGGTCATCCGGCCCGACTCGATGGCCTGGCCGAGGCCCTTGACGAGGCCGTTGACCGGCGCCGGGTCCATGCCGCCCAGACAGCGGATGCGCCGCGCCCCGGGAAAGCGGCGGGGCATGGTGACGGGCTCCGGGTGGGCCGTCTCGTACAGCAGGGTCTCGCCCAGGCCGCCGCCCATCGGCGCCGATCCGGTCTCGACGTACGACTGGTGGGTGACCGGCCCGCCGTTCTCCCACGTCAGGCAGTCGCCCGCGGCGATGTGCATGAGGTGCTGGAGCACGGCCCGGCCCACGTGCGGCCGTTCGTCGCCCACCGTCCAGAACATCTCGATGTCCTCGACGGTGTCCAGCTCGCTCGCGGCGTCCACGGCCAGCACATTGCTCATGCCGGGCGAGGCGCCGCAGCCGATGTAGAGCGGAATGCCAGCCTCCTGGGCCCTGTCGGCGAGGCTCAGCGCGTGCTGGGTGCTCTCGACGTCGTCGTCGAAGTCGAGGTACGGCACCTTCCGCTCGATGCACGCCGTGATCACGGGCTCGGAGGTGCGGACGTAGGGGCCCGCCCCCAGGACGACGAGGGCGGCGCCGTCGACGATTCCGAGGAGGGCGTCCCGGTCGTAGAGGTCGAGCCGGAGGGCCTTGGCCCGGCCGGACGGGAGCTTCTTCACCAGGGGGTGCAGCAGTTCGGGGCGGATGTCGCACAGGATGAGCTCGATGTCGCCCCCCGCCCGGGCGAAGCGCTCGATGGCCACCTTGCACATCTCGCCCGCGGCGCCGATGAAGACGACCCGCCGCGCCGTCATGCGACGACTCCGGCCGTGAGCACCGTGACGTCGTAGCAGTGGGACATGACCCGCTCCGTTCTGTTGCCGTCGCCGGGCACGCGCGGCGACCTCCTGGGCGCGGACGGCAGGGAGAGCCGCAGGCGCGAGATTCGATGTCGAATCGAGTTCGAGTTTAGCTCTCGGTCAGGTGCCGTCAAGGTCTTGTCCTCGATGAGGCCTGCTCGCCCCCTGGCCCGGCGGGGCTCGACTGCCAGCCGGGGGCCGCCGGAGCCGGTCCGGGCCCGCCGGAGCCCGTAGGTCTACGGGAGCGGCTGCTCGGCCCAGATGGTCTTGCCCTCGCGGCCGGGCCGCGTGCCCCAGCGCGCGGCGAACTGGGCGACGAGCAGCAGGCCGCGGCCGCCCTCGTCGAAGGTCCGGGCCCGGCGCATGTGCGGCGCGGTACTGCTGCCGTCGAACACCTCGCAGGTCAGGGACGAGTCGAGGACGAGCCGCAGGAGGATGGGGGGCTTGCCGTAGCGGATCGCGTTCGTCACCAGCTCGCTGACGATGAGTTCCGTGGTGAAGGACAATTCGTCGAGGCCCCAGGTGCCCAGTGTGTCGGCGCAGAAGCGGCGCGCCCCCGACACCGCGGCGGGGTCGGACGGGAGGTCGAGTGTGGCGACGTGGCCGGGGTCGAGTGCCCGGGTGCGCGCGACCAGGAGGGCCACGTCGTCGGCGGGGCGCGCCGGGAGCATCTTGGCGAGCAGCCGTTCGCAGCACTCGTTCGGTGAGGCCGAGGCCCGTGACGCCTGGGCGAGGGTGTCGCTCAGCAGCGTCAGCGAGGCGTCGAGATCGCGCGTACGGCTCTGGATGAGGCCGTCCGTGTACAGCGCCAACAGCGTCCCCTCGGGCAGCTCCCAGCGGACGGTCTCGAACGGCAGGCCCCCGAGTCCCAGCGGCGGGCCGATGGGCAGTTCCGGCAGGCCGGGCGGCTCGGCTCCGACCGTCGTTCCCGCGTCGGCCGGTCCACCGCCGACCGTCGTTCCCGCGTCGGCCGGTCCACTCCCAGCCGTGGTTCCGGTGTCGGCCGGTTTACCCCCGGCCGTCGCTCCCGCGTCGGCCGGTCCCCTGCCGGCCGTCGTCCCGGTGCCGGCCGGTCCACCTCCGGCCGCAACCGGTCCACTGCCGCTTGTCGACCCGGTGCCGGCCGTTCCACCCCCGGCCGCAGGGGGCGCGACGGCCGGAGGTACGTGCCCGGCGCTGGCGAGGGTGCAGAGGCGGGTGGCGGGGTCGTAGACCGCGTACAGGCAGGTGGCGCTGATCTCGCCGTCCTCGTGGGCCTCCTCCCGCTGGAGGCGGATGACCACGTCGTCCAGGTGGGTGAGCAGCTCGTCGGGCATCAGGTCGATGTCGGCGAAGGCGCGTACGGCGGTCCGCAGCCGGCCCATGGTGGCGGCCGCGTGCAGCCCGCGGCCGACGACGTCGCCCACGACGAGGGCGACCCGTCCGCCGGACAGCGGGATCACGTCGTACCAGTCCCCGCCCACACCGGCCCGTGAGCCGCTCGGCAGGTAGTGGGCGGCGGTCTCGACGGCGGACTGCTCCACCGGGCGCTGGGGCAGCAGGCTGTGCTGGAGCGCGAGCGCGGTGGTCCGCTCGTGGGTGTAACGGCGGGCGTTGTCGAGGTGGACCGCCGCTCTGGCGGTGATCTCCTGGGCCAGCAGCAGGTCGTCGTCGTCGAACGGGGTGGGGGTGCGATGGCGGACGAACTGCGCGAGGCCCAGGGTGGTTCCCCGCGCGTACAGGGGCAGCAGCAGGACCGAGTGGAACCCGAAGCGGCGTGGGTCGGGCGGTGCGAGCCAGGGAGGAACGTCCGAGTCCGAGACCCGCAGCAGCAGGGGCAGCCCGGTGGCCAGCACCTCGGCCGGTGCCGAGCCCGGAGCGTAGGCGTGCTGTTGACCCGTGGCGACGGGGGAGTCGGGGCAGCCGTCCAGGGTGGACCGCTGGGCGACGCGCCGCATCGCCGCCGGCTCCGTCGGCGGGTGGGGCTCGCCGCCCTGGAGGAGGGATCCGAGGAGGTCGACGGTGACGAGGTCGGCGAAGCCGTCGGCACCGACCTCCGCCAGTTCCTCGGCGGTGCGCGTGGTGTCGAGGGTGGTCCCGATCCGTCTGCTCGCCTCGCTGGTGATCATGAGCCGGTGCTGAACCCGCCGGTCGCGCACCTCCTGGTAGGCGGCGACCACCTGTTCCGAGTTGTGGTCGACGTACGCGAATCCGGTCTCGATCAGCCGGATCGTCGCGGTGTTGGCCAGCTGCTGGTCGTCGGTGAGCCGTGTGACCTCTTCCTGGAGCAGCCGGAGCATGTTGACGTGCCCGATGCGGTAGGCGCGGAGCAGCGTGCTGAGCGGTACGCCCGCCTCGGCGAACCTGCGGGCGACGTCCAGGGCGGCGGGAGGCGCCTGGACCTCGGTGACGTCGCGACCGTGCTCCAGGGCGTCGAGGAAGGCGGCGACGTGGGCGGAGGTCTCCTCCAGCGCGCGCCGGGCGAGGTCCTCGTGCTGCCAGAGCCCGGGAAGCTCCTCGCGCAACCGCTCCATCACGAGGCCGACCCACTGGTCCGAGCGCGGCCCCCGTTCGTGCGCCAGGCGGACGAGGAAGGCGGAGACGTCCTTCTCCATGAAGGAAACGTATCCAAGGGCCCGGTCGCCCGCCTGTCCGAGCAACGGGCGCGGGGCGGGTGGCGGGCCCGGCTTCTCCACACGCGGAGGGTGGGCCGGTCGATCGGGGTGGGCCGGGGGGTCGTCGGGACCTTGACAGTTCCTCACCGGACGACTCTAAACTCAAACTCGATTCGAAATCGAGTCTCGCGTCGGCCCGCCACGCCGACGCGACACGAGGTCGCCGTGGGATCCCCGTACGGCGACGGCGGAAGAACGGAGAGGGCCCTGGCCGGCCTCGATGATGATCTCGACGACCTTCACCGAACTGTTCGCAGTGGACCACCCGATCGTCTGCGGCGGGATGACCGGCGTGGGCACGGCGGAACTCATCTCCGCCGTGGCCGAGGCGGGTGCCCTCGGGTTCCTGACGGCGCTCACCCAGCCCACGCCGGAGGCGCTGGCGAGGGAGATCGCGCGGTGCCGTGAGATGACCGACCGGCCCTTCGGCGTGAACCTGACCGTCCTGCCGACCCTCAAGCCGGTGCCCTACGCGGAGTACCGGGCGGCGATCATCGAGAGCGGCATACGGGTCGTGGAGACGGCCGGCGGCAACCCGGTCGAGCACGTGGCCGACTTCAAGGCCAACGGTGTCAAGGTGATCCACAAGGCGGTGGCCGTGCGGCACGCCCTCAAGGCGCAGACGCTCGGGGTCGACGCGGTCAGCATCGACGGCTTCGAGTGCGCGGGGCACCCGGGTGAGGAGGACATCCCCGGCCTCGTGCTCATCCCCGCCGCCGTCCGGCGGTTGGAGATCCCGGTCATCGCCAGCGGCGGCTTCGCGACCGGCGACGGCCTCGCCGCGGCCCTCGCGCTCGGCGCCTGTGCCGTGAACATGGGCACCCGCTTCGTCGCGAGCGCCGAAGCGCCGGTGCATCGGAACGTCAAGGACCAGATCGTGGCGAACGACGAACGAGCCACCCAGCTGGTCTTCCGTGAGTTCGGGAACACCGGCCGGGTCGCGCGCAACGCCATCTCCGAGGAGATCGTCACCCGCTCGAAGCGCCCCGGGGCCGCGTTCGAGGACATCGCCGAGCTGGCCTCGGGCGTCCGGGGCCGTACCCGCGTGCTCGAACAGGGACACATGGACGACGGCCTGTGGTGGGCCGGTCAGGCGCAGGGGCTCATCGAGTCGGTCGCCACCTGCCGAGAGATCGTCAGCGGCATCGTGGCCGACGCCGAGAAGGCCATCGGCCGGCTCGCCGACCTCCGCGGATGAACCCCGCCGCACCCACCGCCCTCACCCGCCCCGCAGGAGCGAGCACCTCATGACCTGGACCACCCTCCATCACCGCGTCGACGACGGCGTCCTCACCGTCACCCTGGACCGGCCGGACCGCCTGAACGCCTTCACGCCGACCATGGCCGGCGAACTCGAACGGACCTTCGCCGAGGTGAACGACAACGACGACGTACGGGCCGTCATCGTCACCGGCGCGGACAAGGCGTTCTGCGCGGGCATGGACCTCGGCTCGGACGGCAACGTCTTCGGGCTCGACGAGTCCCGCACCCCCACCCTCGCCGACATGGACGATCTCAACAGCCCGGACATCAGCCGGGTCAGGGACACCGGAGGCCGGGTCACCCTGGCGATCCACGCCTGCCGCAAGCCCGTGATCGCCGCGATCAACGGTCCCGCCGTCGGGATCGGCGCGACCCTGACGCTCGCGATGGACGCACGGCTGATGTCGACGACCGCGCGCTTCGGCCTGGTCTTCGGTCGGCTCGGCATCACGCCGGAGGCCGCCTCGACCTGGTTCCTGCCCCGCCTCGTCGGCCTGCCCAGGGCCCTGGACCTGCTCTACTCCGCGGAGATCCTCGACGCGGAGGCCGCGGCGGCCGCCGGTCTCGCGAACGCGGTCCATGCGCCCGACCGCCTTCTGAAGGAGGCCCGCGCGCTGGCGGACCGCTGGACGCTGGGCCGCTCGCGCGTGGCGACCGCGCTGACCCGTCAGATGACCGTCCGCAACGCGAACCTCGAACGCCCGCAGGACGCCCATCGGGTGGAGTCCCTGGCGATGTTCTACTCCAGCATCGGCGACGGGGTCGAGGGGGTGTCGGCCTTCCGTGAGAAGCGTGCCCCGCGCTTCACTCGGCCCGCGTCCGAGATGCCGCCGTTCTACGACGAGTGGATCGCCGCCGCGGAGAACGGCTGAAGGGCGCCCTGCCCGGCGCGGCGCCCTTCAGATCTGCTCCCACCACCGCAGCGCCAGGACGAGGCCCTTCTTGGCGGAGCACCCGAACCTGTGCCCCCTGAGGGAGAAGTAGACGGCGGCGAGCACGGCCGTCGCGGCGGTCGCGCCGACGATGGCGGCGCCGATCTTCCAGGAGATGAAGAAGCCGAGGAGCAGGGCGGGTACGAGCATGATCAGGCTGCCGACGGCCGCCTCGCGGAGCACGCGCTTCCAGCTCGCCCTGTGCCAGGTGCGCGCCCGGCGGGAGTACCCCTCCAGGGGTACGTGCCGCGTGGTGCCGCATGCTTCCGTGCTCATCGCGATCGCTCCCGGGGTGTGTGCGCGGGGCGGACAGGTCTAGAATCCGAATACGAAGTCGAATCGAATTCGAGTGTACTGTTGGTCGGCGAGGAGCTGTCAAATGCCCGTGCGTGACGTGGTCGATCGGTCCCGGAGGGGGAAGGAGACGGTCCCGAACAGCGAGGACCACCCCATGGACCGTGCGAACGAGCGATGGAAGCTGAAGGGCGTCGCCTGGCGCGTGCTCTTCTATGTCATCGGCGCGTACGCGTTCCTCCACGTGGTCGGGTTCCTGAGCGCACACGCCCAACGCTGAGGGCCGCTGCGGGGATCGGCGGCAGCCCGGCGGGCGGTGTCCGCCGCGCCGCGGCCCGCCGGGCTTCGGCTACCGGACGAACGCCAGGTAGTAGTCGACGAGCTTCATCCGGTGCGGCTGGTCGTCGTCGTCCCGGTCGAGGTCGGGGCCGGGTTCGAACGGTGGGGCCTGCTCGATCAGCCGGCGGGAGCAGCCGATGCGGAGCGTCTTCGTGCCGGGGTCGACGGTGGTGACAAGGCCGGCGGGGACGATGACGCGACGGTCGGGAATCCAAGGGCTCGTGTCGACGACGACGTGGCCGCGCCCGGCCGTCGGCTCGTGCGTGTCGACCGTTCCGGCGAATCCGTCGGTCGCCTCGACGCTGTAGCCGGTGAGGTCCAGGTTTGCTGCGGAGGACGCGGTCTCCCTGTAGGTCCACATGTCATGCGCCATTTCAGGATGCCCTTCCTGCCGCCGGGGGAGTGCCCCGGTCTCCGGTGTCTGTCCCTCCGTGTTGCCCGCCGACGTCGTCGTACACGTGTGGAATCGCGAGCGAGGCTCTCATGGCGGCCGGGCACGACGCGGGCCCCGCAGACCGCATCTCCCGCACGCGGCAACCCGCTCCTTCCGTGATGTCGGGCCCACAGCCACCGTTCGCCTTCCCCGGACTCCGCGGCGGCCGTGGCGCGCCCCGGTGTGATCCCGTGCGGGATCGGTGTGGGATCCATGAAGCGGGGAAAAGCGGTGAAAGAGATGCCCAGCCGTTCCGACCCGCTCGGACGAGGGGAGTACCACCGCCATGACGGAAGCGATCACCGCGGAGCGAGCGACACCGGAGCCTCTGCTGTCCGCCGCCGTCGTCTATGAAGACGCCCGTGGCGATGCGATCGCCTCCGCACGTGCCTTCACGGCGGACTTCCTCGCGGCCGCGCCGTCCGTGCGCGGCGAGCGAATCGCGGACGAGCGCGTCGAACTGGCGCAGTTGGTGGTCAGCGAGTTGGTGACCAACGCGGTACGGCACACGGCGGGCCCCTGCCGTTTGCTCCTCGAGCTGCGCCGGGACACCTTGGACATCTCCGTCTTCGACCCCGAGGCCGCCGCCCCGGTGCCCCGCGGACCCGACCCCCGTCGCATCGGGCAGCACGGCGTCGAGATCGTCGTCGCGGTCTGCGAGAGCCTGGCCGTGGAGCCCGACCCGGGCGGGAAAAGGGTCCGTGCGCGCTTCTCGCTCCGCTCGCACCACACCGTCACGGCGGAACCGGCGGGCCGGCTCGTGAGCTGAGGCGCGGCTGTACGGGGAGGGCGGACCGGACGGTCGAGCGGCTCCTCACCGTTCACCGCCGCGTGGCCGCCCGGCGTCCCGACCGTCGTCGGAGGTCTCGTCGCTCAGCCTCGGTGAGGCCGCCCCACACCCCCGCGGGCTGCTGGGTCTGTGTCATCGCGGAGCGCAGGCACTGCTGTCGTACCGGGCAGCGCCTGCAGACCTCCTTCGCCTCCTCGGCCTGAGCGAGAGCGGGGGATCCCACCCCGATGGGGAAGAACAGGTCGGGGTCCACCTCCTGGCAGGCCGCGGCCGCACGCCAGCTGTTCATGTGAGCCTCCTGGCACATGAGTAGGGATACGTCCTCCTGTCCGCCTGACCACTCGTCGGTACGTGAAACCCGGGCGTGCGCGCCCGAGTACGGCCCTCCGGCCGACCGTGAACACGGCGTCGAAACGCCCTTGTCGGAGAAGGCGTCCCGGCCTCCCGTGCCGCGCTCGCGGCCTTCACGGAATCCCGACACCTCCGGCACATCCGCCGCGTCGATGCGAGGGGTAACAGAGACGGGACGTGTCACAGACGTACACGCACGTTCCGCCCCGAATGCCCGCCCAGCCGGAGGAGCTCATGTCCCAGCCCCGTGTCGCCCCGCCCTCTCACGGCGCATCGTCCCCGCCCGGCCGGAAGCAGGCGGTCACGTCCTTGCCCCGCGGGCAGGGGTGGGTCCGCACCTCGTGCGCGAGGGCGCCGACCAGGAGCAGGCCGCGCCCGCCCAGGGCGCCGTCGTCGGGGCTGCGCTGCTCGGGCACCCGGGGCGACGCGTCGTGCACGGTGACGTGCAGGCACTCCTCGTCCCAGGTGAGGATGAGCTGCGCGTCGCTGTGGGCGTGGACGTGGGCGTTGGTGACCAACTCGGAGACGGCCAGTACCACGGCGTCCGCCACCTCGGGCGCGTTCCGTTCCCAGCCCAGGGTCTCCAGGTGCTCGCGCGTCCAGTCCCTGGCGGTCTTCACACTGCTGCCGACGGGCAGCGATCTCGCCCAACCGACGGCTCTCATCGAGGGATCGCGTGTCATGACTCTCCGCACTCTCCTTACTCGTCTTCGGGCGACGGCTTCGTACGTACCGTCTGCCCGGCGACCGGAGGAGGAACCTGACGGCCCGGCCTTACGCGCCGACGTGCCGCACACGAACTCGCCGCGGCGCCACCGCAGTCCGGATCGCCGCGCGGAGACCGAGGCGAAGGAAGGCTGTATGGAGAGGCGAACTCCGGGTAGGCGAGCCCACACAGGGCCACGCATCCCGGTTCGGGATACACGTGAAAGGGGAACGGTGTGACGGTCACCACGATGTCGGCCACAGGAGTTGAGGTCGGGGCGGAAACGCTGCCGAGGATCCCGGACACGTCGGCGATCGCACCCAGGGACGCACGGACCCTGTCGAAGGTCTTCTTCCGGGAACTCGCGGTACTCGAAGAGGGGACGCACGAGTACCAGTACGCGCGCAACACCCTCATCGAGATGAACATGAGCCTGGTGCGCTACGCCGCGGGGCGCTTCCGCCACCGTGCCGACGAGATGGAAGACATCGTCCAGGTGGGCATGATCGGCCTGATCAAGGCGATCGACCGGTTCGAGATCTCGCGCGAGGTCGAGTTCACCACGTTCGCCGTCCCCTACATCGTCGGCGAGATCAAGAGGTTCTTCCGCGACACCTCCTGGGCGGTGCACGTCCCCCGTCGGCTTCAGGAAGCGCGGGTGGAACTGGCCAAGGCGACCGATGAGCTGAGCACCCGACTCGGCCGGACGCCGACGGTCAAGGAGCTCGCCGAGCTGATGTGCCTCACCGAGGAGGAGGTCACGGAGGCGCGGCTGGCCTCCAACGGTTACAACTCCTCGTCGCTCGACGCGGCCCTCAGCGGCGAGGACGAGGAGGGCGGCGCGTCGCTGGCCGACGTCATCGGCGCCGAGGACCCCGCGATGGAACTCGTGGTCGACTTCCACTCGCTGGCCCCGCTCATCGCCGACCTCGACGAGCGTGACCGCCGGATCATCCATCTGAGGTTCGTCGAGGAACTCACCCAGGCCGAGATCGGGGACCACCTCGGCTGTTCCCAGATGCATGTCTCGCGTCTGCTCTCCCGCAGTGTGAAGCGCCTGCGCGCGGGCCTGCTGGCAGGCGGGTGACCCGCTGGGCCGACCGGCCCCGGTCCCGCCCTTAGGGACGGCCGAACGGGCCGCCCGTGCCTCGCGCACCGCTCCCGCGGTGGCGAGGGCGGGCGGCCCGCTTCATGCGCAGGTGACCGTCACCCGCTCGAAGCCGAGGCCGAGGAGGAGCCATCCGCTGGGCGGCCAGGGTGTTCACGGCCTGCTCGCTCGCGGGGTCCGTCCGAGAAGAGGTCACCCAGCCGGTCGAGCAGACCGCGCTGCTTGGACACGGCGTACGAGCGCTCGGGATCGAGCGCCACGCCCGTCAGCCGAGACAGAGGGTTTGGCGGTGCCGGATCGGAACAGGCGGCTATCAAGACCCACTTGAACCACGAGAGAACCACGAACTGGAGGCGCACCATGGGAATCATCGCGTGGATCCTCATCGGCCTGCTGGCCGGCATGATCGCCAAGGCCCTGACGCCGGGCAGGGACCCCGGCGGGGTCATCGTCACGATCCTCATCGGCGTGGCGGGCGGTCTGCTCGGCGGCTGGCTCGGCAAGGTGATACTCGGCGTCGACTCGATCGACGGCTTCTTCGACCTCTCGACCTGGATCGCGGCCATCATCGGCTCGATGATCGTGCTCGCCCTCTACCGCCTCCTCAGCGGCGGGCGGCGCCGTCACGTCTGACCCTCGCCCCCAGCCGGGCCGGCGGCCCGGCCACCTGGCGTCCAGGGCGCGCCCGTCGGCCCGTGATCCGCAGCTGATCGGTCATGGCCGGGGAACATGGGAGACATGGCCACAGATCATCCCGCCGAGCGGGGCGGTCCAGGACGCGACCGGTTCGCCGCGTTCTCGGATCGGGCGTCGAACGTCACCAGCTCCCCGCTGTTCTACGGACTGTGCGTACTCCTGGTGCTCGGCACGGTCGCCCTGCACTTCGCGCACGCACCGCTGTCCTGGCTGATCTTCGCCGGAGACGTCATGGCGTCCGTCAACCTCCTGCTGCTCGCCCTGCTGAAGAACACCGAACGGCGCGACACCCACGCGCTCCAGCGCAAGCTGGACTCGATCGCCGCAGCACTGCTGGAGCAGCGCGAGGGTACGAGCCAGGAAGCGGCCGACGAACTACGCCGCGCCATCGGCCTGGACGACGAACAGTGAAGGGACACACCGGGGCACCAGGGCGCCCGTCCCACCGTGTGCGGGGGACGGGCGCCTCCGATCTCGCGCGAGCGGACCGCGCGTTTCCTCCGCTACTTCGGAGCCGCGACACCATGGGCCGTCACGAGCCTGGCGTGTCCCTCGGCGAGGTCGTAGCCCAGTCCCACGACGGCGACCTCGCCCGTCGCCACCTGCTCGGCCAGAACGCGCGAGCGCTCGGTGAGGAGGGTCGCGGTGTGTCGGATGTGGGTGTCGATGATGTCGCTGCTCTCCGTGAGCCCGGCGGCACGGGCGGCGAGGATGCTGGGCGTGACGCGCTCCACGACGTCCCGCACGAACCCCGGCGCCGGCATCCCGTCCTCCACGGCCGCGCGGGCCGCGGCGACCGCGCCGCACGAGTCATGGCCCAGGACGACGACGAGTCGGCAGCCGAGCACGCTCGTGGCGTACTCGACGCTGCCCAGGACCTCGGCACCGAGGACGTGGCCGGCGGTCCGTACGACGAACAGGTCGCCGAGACCCTGATCGAAGATGATCTCGGCGGCAAGGCGTGAGTCGGAGCAGCCCAGGATGACTGCGAACGGTTCTTGACCGGGTGCGAGTTCCGCGCGGCGGGCGGCGTCCTGGTTGGGGTGCTCCTGGGTGCCGTCGACGAAGCGTCGGTTGCCGGCGAGCAGGGTGTCGAGGGCGACGGAGGGAGAGGTTCGAGGCATACCGATCACAGTATGCGAGACCGCACAGCTCACCGTCGGCCGGGCCCGACGACATGCTCATGGCCGAGTCAGTCTCCGTGGCCGACTCCACCGCTGCCGAAGCCGCCGCTGGAGATACCGCCCCACTTGCGACGTTCCTCGCTGGGAGGTTCGGGAGAGGTTTCGGAGCCGGTGGTGCCGCCTCCCCTGAGCGGATGCGGAGTGAGCCGGTGCTCACCGTCGGTTCGGGGTACTTCCGCGGGGCGTCGGTACTCGGACATCTCGCCGGGGAGACGGTCCGTCCGAGGACGGTGCGGCTGGGTCTCCGGGTCGGGCGGCGGCAGTTCCTTGTCCCTGACCCGCATGCCGAGGACGAAGGCGCCGATGATGACGGCGACGAGGACGAGCCCACCGATCACCTGCGCGAGTCCTGTCTGCCAGACGCCGGCTGTCTCCGTCAGAGCGTCTGCCGCGATGGCGTGTGCACTCACTGCTCACCTCTGTGGGGGAGAGGGAGGAACGGGAGCCTCGCGAGGAGCGCGGACTCCTGTCACCTCGTGATGGGGAGGGACCCTGCTTGTGCTCCTTCGCACCTGTTTCGGCTCAGGCGCCTGCCGTGGATGCAGGACACGGGCGGTCGTGGAGAGGACCGGACAATGTCCTCAGTCATTGCGTGCGCCTCCCGACCGTTCTTCACGGGTGCGTTCCTGCTCCAGGAGGGCGGGGAGGTCGTCGAGCCGGTCGAGGCCGTGCAGAGCCCTGGTCATGCGGGCGTTGTGTGCGAGCCTGGCGCGGTGGCGGTGCAGGAAACTCCAGTAGCCCGCAGTGAAGGGGCAGGCGTCTTCCCCGACCCTGCGGTCCGGGCGGTGGACGCAGGGGCCGCACAGGTCGCTCATGCGGTGGATGTACGCCCCGCCGGACGTGTACGGCTTCGTCGTCATTCTGCCTCCGTCGGCGTACTGCGACATGCCCACGACGTTGGGCAGCATGACCCAGTCGTAACCGTCGACGAAGCAGCGGTGGAACCAGTCGGTCACGGCGGCGGGATCCCAGCCGCGCTGGAGGGCGTAGCTCCCGAGCACCATCAGCCGTGGGATGTGATGCGTCCAGCCGGTGTCCCTGACCTGGCGCAGCACCGTGGCCAGGCAGCGGGCGGACACGGCCTCGGCGTCGAGCTCGTTCCACCAGTCGGGGAGCGAGCCTGTGTGGCCGAGGGCGTTCGACGTCCGGTAGTCCTCGCCGAAG